>NZ_JALKIK010000038.1:0-48485 GCF_023050955.1 Anaerobiospirillum sp. NML120511 | reverse complement strand
CGAGCCAACAAAGGCATAAATAAGCCAATATTTGGCGAATACGCCTCAACGCCTAACACTGGTTATTTTAAAAGTCAATTAATTTCAATTATTTTTGAGAGGCATATCCTTCATCGGTTTGCCGTACTTACAATGCTGTTTGGTGCCCGTCACCATCAGCCCGCGCCAGTACCAGCCATATGCAGACAGCAGCCCTGGGATGCCATGCCTGATATGACTTAACATTGGCAAGTGCTGCTTCTCCCGGCGCCCGGCAGCCTCAGCTGCCAGTGCCAGCACCAGAACGCTATGACAACCTGTCATCATGTCACCATGGTGCCAGCGTCAGCCTGTGCCTCTGACCTTCTGTCAGGCTCAACATGGTTATCAGGTCGGCTGCACTGCCGCAGTATTACAGCTGTTACTGCAGAAAATTCAGTACAAACAGGAAGTCAAAGCAGCGTGTAACTGCAGGACCACATATCCTTGAGCACAGGTCAGCCCCGCTGCCCTCAGGGACCTGCCTGGGCAGCCAAGGCCCGGAATGCAGGCTGTGATGCCTGCTGGCAGTGCCGGTATGGCCCTTACTTACACGAACCTGGACATTGTTGGAATAATTTGTATGGAACGTAAAGAATATCCATGTCCTCAATGCGGACGCATCAAATACTATGACGGCCTCTGCTGGGTATGCAAGGCCCAGAATGAGCGTCAGCAGATTGCTGATATGAGTCAGGAGGAGCTGCAGTCCAGGATCAATGCTTTGCTTGAGAAGATAAAAACTGCAGATGATCTTGATGATGACTTTGAAGATCAGTTTTCAAAGCTGGCCCGCTATCGTAATATCGATACCTCAGAATTTGCGCGTATTGCCTTTAACAATGGAATTTACTTTCCCTGCGGTCTGTACAAGGATGCTCCTGAGCAGATAGTCAAGGGCCTGTGTGAGCTGCTGCTGCGTGATGATCTGGACAGCTTCCTTGCCAATCAGATTCTGCTGTGCGCTGCAGTCGCCGGTGCCCGTCCGCAGATGCGTCAAACTGTTTATGACACCTTTGTAACTCTGCATAAAGAGCCCCGTGCCTGGCGCAGCAAGCTGCATGTAGATCCATGCTCTTACGCTCCATATGGTGGCTGGACCTACGATAAAGACTTCAACATGATGGAGGTTGTCTACCCTCAGTGCTGGTCACTGGTTAAGGGTACGGCTCAAGACAAGGCCAACAGTCCGGTTACTATCATTTCCGAGACTGCTCCTGAAGAGCACTGTTCCCGCTGCGGTGCCCGGCTTTTTGAGATTATCCGCATTGACGGTCGCGATCCCCGCCTTGCTTTCCTCAAAATCGACGGCGTGCTTTCGATCAAGGGCTGCATGTCCTGCCTGTACTGGGATGACGGCTATTTCACCGGCTATGATCTTCAGGGCAACAGCTGGCCTCTTTCTGAATATGAGCAGGATCCTAACTGTGAATGCACAATAAGTGAGAATGATTACCAGAAAATGGCAGCCAACACCTGGGTGCTCGGTCCTGAGTCTGCCTCTCTGCGCTGGCATGCTGACTGGGATATGGGCAGCTCCATTGGCGGCTATGCTTTCTGGGTGCAGGATGTTGATATCAAAACCTGTCCAAAGTGCGGCAAACCAATGAAATATTTAGCCCAGATTCAATGGGATACCGTAGAGGAATTTGCCGAGGGTTACGGCTACATCGAAATCTGTCCTGACTGCCAGGTAGCATGCGTAATTCACCAGCAGACCTGATCTCCCATCAGACCTGATAATTCATATGGGCTGATACCACATCATGCCTCTGCCCCTGACAGCCCGGCCCGGCCTTACATGGCCAGCCCTGCACAGCCCCGCTGTGTGCCTGCCCGGCCGTGCAGGACAGCATCAGGCTCTGTGCCAGTGTCGACCCCGGTACTGGAGCAGATAAATACCATTGAAAGCCTGCCTCTGTGCAGGCTTTGCTGTTTATACGATATGCTTTACAAAATATTTTGTATTTATCAGTACCACAGCAGCTTTACTGTTGGCATACTGCAATTGTGGACATGAGGACAATGACTGACTGAGGGCATGTCTCTCTGGCATCAGAATGGCTACGAGAGTTTCAGGTGAAGCGCGAGAACTGTGAATCTATTAGATTCTGCGACAAAGGCTGAGCCCTGTGAGGCTGTGAGATTTTGAGGCGAAGGGTGTGCCCTGTGAGATTGTGAGATTCTGAGGCGAAGGGTGTGCCCTGTAAGGCTGTAAGATTCTGAGGCGAAGGGTGTGCCCTGTGAGGCTGTGAGATTCTGAGGCGAATGGTGTGCCCTTTGAAGCTGTGAGATTCTGAGGCGAATGGTGTGCCCTGTGAGGCTATGAGATTCTGACGTGAGGGCTTAGGCCTGTGGGGCAGTGAGATTTTTGGGGGACAGCAGTGGCGTTTGAGCGCAGGGCATGCAGATATCTAATGTCCTGTATGTGATGCAGATCCCAAAGTGCTCTAATGTTATATCGACAGCTTGTATTACCATGGCGCTCAGGCGTAATACTTATGATAGGCTGAAAAGATGGACAGGCACTGGAGCCTTAACCGGTGCGCCATGCCTGCAGGTTTGTACTTTCCTGCATAACTTACCGACAAAAGATTCACATCAGGCCCGATCTGTAAGGAAAAGGCCTGCAACAGCATTTTATAACCGGAGCTTACCGCCCAGGAGACGGCCGTGGCTCAGTCACATTTACTGCACAATATGGTGATTATCACGGAGCCATGCGCTTAGATAGAGATGCAGATTCAGCTGCACTGACAGTATCAGCAGCGTGACCATACTTTGCGGTATGTTCCGCGTATGCATTCTGGCTGCTGCGGTGTGAGCTGTCTGCTGGTAACAGTATTTTAATTTGCCGCTGCGGCGGCATCGGGAGAACGGGCTGGCCCTGACCTTTGGGTACAGCCTGGTTAGACGAATGCAACTGAAGGATTATCAGGTCTACTGTGCGACCTTTGAACCATGTGAAGTTCAGGGCAGTAATGCCGGTTACCGTGCAGTCATACATGCACAGGACCTGGACATAGTTACTTACGGTGTCAATTTCGAAAACACTGTCAAAATGGCCCGCAGTGCTGTAGTGGACATGGCCCATGCCATGTCCTATGACGAGCTCATACCCTCAGGATGCCCGGCTCCTGTAAATTCTCTGTGTACTGGAAGCCCTGATGATCCTGACAATGATTATCTTCTAAAGACTGTACAGCAGGACCTGCCCATAATCATAAGATCCCGTGGTGCCCGAACAGAATCCATGAGACGCGGCTCAGCTGGTTCTGTGCATGCCGATCAGAGCAGACTGACCAGACTTACTGACTGTGACAGTGCCGCTGAACATGCCCTGGGCTCTGTTAATGCAATTGCGGCCAGCTCAATGCCAGATAACAGTACGCATAGCATTAATGTCAATGTTCAAGCCCCTGAAAACCCATCAGGATCATCTAGCCTTTTAGCCAATTACCCTTCCTTACAGCCAGCTGCTGCAAACTGTGGCGCCTCCATACCGCCAGCTGCTGCAAGCTGTGGCACGCCACTACAACCGGCTGCTGCAAGCAGTGGCACGCCATTCCAACCTGCTGCTGCAAACTGTGGCACCTCCTTGCAACCAGCTGCACACAATGCCTGCTCATCTTGTGATGATGCAATCAGCGGGCAGCACGATAACCAGTCATTCCCACCGTTCACCGCAAATACGAACTCTGCTCCATCATCGGGAGCCATGATGCCAGGCCTATCAGGCCATTGTGACGCTGTTTGCGGGCAAGCGCAGTATGGCGACATGACGCCAGCTGATGCCAGTCATGATCGTGCCTCAGTACGCGGCAGTTCAGACAGCTCAATTTTACAGCCTGATGCCCTGACTCAGCTTTCTACCTTTAAAAGCAGCGATATCCTGTCAACTGAACTGGCCGAGCCACGCTATGTAAAGAAGAAGAAGCAAGGAAGCGGCAAAAGGCATAGCCTCGATGTGCAGTTTGAGCTGCCCGGACAGACTGCGGTTAAATTCATAATTGCCAATCACATGTGCCGTCATGGTCTGAACTTCAATAAAGTGGCCTCTCTTGCTGGCTGTCAGCGTGAGGATATAGAACATCAGCTGGACTTTTACAGTGACACCTGCGTGTTTGACCTCAAGCTCATTATGGCCACGCTGGGTATTACCATCAGCGGATTTCGTGTCTGACCGTCAATGCAGCCTCAGTTTACCCCTGACGACAGTACCGGCCTCTGCTTCCGCCTGCGACAAAGTCGTACCTGCATGATGCAGTACCTGCATAACCTTCCATCCACGCATTATGCAGTACCTGCATGAGGCCCTGCTGGCAAGCTCCTGATGTCATGCATACAGGGCCTGACGTCATGCGTGCATGCGTTTTCAGGTCTGCATGATTGCAGCGTTGCATCTTTGCAGGCATGGTACTGGTTCCGGGGCTGTCAGACCCATAAGAGAGGCTCTTTAAGCAAAAAAGCTCAGATCTTTCGACCTGAGCTTTTCTTTATGGCGCCATGATGACCTTACTCCAATACTGAGCAAATGCTCAGTAAGGCTGTTTATGGTCTGTCATTGCGTGAGTTGTCGTTATAGCGGTTAAAGTCGGCATCATCTGCATGACTGTCGGCAGCCGGGGCATTGTTTTGTCCCTGCGGCTCCTGCCAGTCATTGCCATCAAAAAAGCCCTGATTACCATGGCCTTGAGTTGGGCCTGGATGACCGTCGAATGGCCCCTGAGGTCCATGCTGCCATGGCTGGCCATCATATGGCCTCTGAGGGCCTTGCTGGCCGTCGAACGGCCCCTGAGGTCCATGTTGCCATGGCTGTCCGCCATATGGGCCCTGCGGACCACCATATGGGCCCTGTGGGCCATTGTGCCATGGCTGGCCGCCGTACTGGCCCTGCGGACCACCGTATGGGCCCTGTGGGCCATTGTGCCATGGCTGGCCGCCGTACTGGCCCTGCTGCCCCTGCGGACCACCGTATGGGCCCTGTGGGCCATTGTGCCATGGCTGGCCGCCGTACTGGCTTTGCTGCCCCTGCGGACCACCGTATGGGCCCTGAGGACCATTCTGCCATGGCTGACCGCCAAACGGACCCTGTGGGCCTTGCTGACCATCAAAAGGTCCCTGCCACTGCTGGCCATTATAAGGACCTTGCTGACCAAACTGACCACCGGCATACTTGCTGGAGCTGACGGCGCACAGCTGATCAAAGGTCATTCGGAGCGGATCAGGACCAAATCTGTTATCTCCGTCATTACCTTTGAGAGCACAAAGGACAATCAGATAGATAAAGCTGGCGATCATAACAATCACCAGGCCAATCAAAGCTGTCATAAACTCGGGATTGTCCTCAGGTGATCTGAAAGAGTCGTCCGTGATTAACTCAAGGAAAAACACGCCGACAAAAACTCCAATGAAGGCAACAGCATAAGGTAGAAGTACCCACCATCCTCTGCGGTTGGTATCGTGCAGTCGTCGAACTGATACAGAAATGGTGGCAACTGACAGATACAGCTGGCAGACAATGCTTATCAGAGGTCCCAGCAGGGGTACAAGTTCTACTATCGTCAGCACAGCATTGGCAATCAGGCCAATGAGCATTAAGAACCAGTACTCCGATCGCGACGAACGTCCTTTGAAATCAAGCACTCTGTACCTAAGTCCCAGCAGTGCCGCCTCCTTGAAGGTCACCATGGTGTTCTCCTAATTACTATCAAATCAATCGCACAATATGCCTGCCATCATGAAGGGGCGTGCAACTGGCTATCCTCTGCAGTGTACAGCAAAAGCAATCACTGAATAACAGCCGATATCACATGGCGGATCAATATATTCCCATTCATGGCTGCTGGCCTTTATCGCCACAGCATGGTTGCGCAGCAGGTACCACGCTTATAAATTTCCATACATCTATTGATATCCCGGAACGCGATCTACTGTCGGCCCGTCACTGCAAGCCAGATCAGTGATTGCAGGTGGTTGCTCCTGCCAGGCTACAGTATGACCGGTGCTCAGCAAATTACGCCCATCACCGCAAAGAGCCTGTTGCCCGTCAATCATCACAGCAGCCACCATGCTGGCCGGCAGCGTCATTGCCGACAGGCCGCCACTGACGCCATTGTCAGCACTGCCCTCACCCCTGGCTGCTGCAGTCGCTGCAGCCGGCACTGGCGCAGCCACAGTTGTGGCTGCTGGCGCCGCATCTGATGATGCAGGGGCATCAGTTGCTCCGGCAGTTGCAGCAGCTGCAGAAACTGCTGCCCCTGCTGTCCATGCAGCGGCAGGGGCTGAGGCGATCTCAGAGCTGGACTGTGCCTCAGGCTGTAGCTGCATTGCTGGTTCATAAAGCCACCACGGGTACCAGGAGATCTGGGCAGTTTGCGGATCAGCTTTCTGCCCATGGCTGGCCTCACTGGCAAAGCTGGCACTCTGCGGCTCCTCAGCAGTCAGGCTGCCTGAATCAGATGCTGTTGCGCCGCATTCAGATGAGGCAATGTCATAGTGCTGGCCAAAAGGCTCGCACCAGTGTGACATGAAGTATGGCCAGTATGGGCTCTGGTTTTGCCCGAAAACTCCCTCAGATTGCATGCCAGACATTACCTCAGTCTGGCCCCCAGTCTGCCCGTCGGTCAGGCCGACAGCCAGTCCTCGAGAAAGCTCTTCAGACAGCAAGCCGCCCTGCATGGCTATATTCTGCTGCCAGAGCATTGCCCAGTACTGCCACCAGGCCCACTGCTCCGGGGACATGGAGTAAAGGCTCATATCCATAGCCGCTGCCCCATCTGCAGCTGCAGCTGTGGCTGCGGCTGTGGCTGCAGCAGTCGGCCTGTCTGCTGCACATGCTGCAGCTGCAGCATTATAGTCATCTGGCGATGGAGCATTATATTTATCAGACGATGGCGCTTCAACTTCAGGATTGTGTGCAGCCTGAAGCAGGCAGCCATCAGTGAAGCTGCCATTCGGGACAATGTAAGCAGGAACAATTTCATTCAAAGCAATGTCATTCTGGACAGATCCTTCGCAGGCAGATATATACGGTGAAGAGCTGTCATGAGCCTCTGCATTTGAGGCTGCAGCATCAGGGGCAAAGATGTAAGGGAAATACCAGGCCATCATCTGCCAGTACTGCTCTGGAGACATGTACATAAATTCATGATAAGGCCAGTATGCAACATGGTTTTCGCCATCAATGCTGTCGGAAGTATTTAAAACACTGGCACTTCCTGGGAGTGACGCTGCACAAGTGTCCTTGCCCGGTGCTGCAGCTGTTGATGGGGCCGACTGGGTAGCGCCTGTATACTCAGACGCGCCTGACGGCGCAATGTACTCAAAACCGGGGAAAGCATGGCCAGGATGGTCAACAGAGCCAGTATGGCTATGAATGTCAGCACGGCCGCTATGGACAGCAGGACCAGGCGGCATCATTGCCGGATCGTAGCCGTAATAACCAAATCCAGGTGCAGGTGCAGGCGGCCATGGGGCATTGCTGTTAAAGAGCTCAGATGTGCCTTCTGGACGCAAATGCTCATTGTCATGCCAATTATCATATTCGTCAGGCTTTGACTGGACACTGTCTACAGGAGGGCATGGGATGGCTCCCTGATTGATAATGGCCGAACCAGGCTGCTGGCCTGTGCTGCAGACTGCTGCATTAATACCGCTATTTCCGTACCCGTTTGCACTGGCAGACATGCGTCCCAGGGGATCAGGTCCATATCTGTTAGGACCGCTTACTCCCTGCCCGAGAAGTACCAGCATCAGGCCAAACAGGTATACGAGCCAGAAGAGAACTGCTCCAATTGCTATAAACAGCCCCAGATTAGAGTCGATCTGGAATGCTGTAACCAGCGCTGTAATGAATAAGGCCAGAGGTATCAGAAAGCCGCCGGCACCAAATCCAAGATCATGAAGTCTTCTTACGGTAACAGCAGGTAAGGGCAGCATTAATACCGCCATCATAATCAGTATGAGTTCGACACTGTCATAGGTTTCAATAATGTGCCAGGAGGACATCACCTCAAGAGCAAGTGCCAGAAAAAAATACGACCAGAACTCAGCTCTGGATGCACGACCCGTAAAAATAAAGGTCTTAAAGATGCATCTGATGCACGCATTTGCTATTGGCATAACGCCTCCTGATAAAACTCTGGCAAAACTGCCACCGCCCCATCCAAAGCCCGGATCTAAACCACAAGCTGGCAATGGCCCTGACCAGGCCATGGCTCATTATCATGCCCATAGCCCAGGACTCAGGCTCAAGCCTAAGGCTCAGGGCTCAGGCTAAAGCCCAGGGACCATGTCCATGCTCAATCCCTGGCCCTGGCCCTGGGCCAGAGCTACGGCTACAGCTACAGCATATAAAGCTTTGCACTGCACAGCCTGACAGTAATTCATCCATGGCAAGACTGCCCAACAGGTGCTATGACATGGGCAAGGTCGAAGACAGAAGCCAGGTCCGGCTCAATACCTTCATTTAACAGGCAATATTCAGCCCATACTGTTAACAGTGCATATGCACACAGGCCAGGGTGCAAGGGGCTTTGCCGGCATGCCAGTGAATAAGCCACGTAACAAAGTATGCAGACATAAGCATGAACAGGCAATAGCCCGGCATCTGCCCGAGGCTGCATCAGCATGGTCAAACTCAGCATGACTGAGCTGACAACTGATGTTCGAACCTGGCTCGGTAAGACCACCTCTGAGCTTGTGAAACAGCCGCTCAGAGCAGCAAGCCATATTGTTCAGGCACAAAAAACCCGGACACATGTCCGGGCTTTCTGTATGGGTATGCGGCATTCAGATGCAGCATTACTGATACGTCAGGGCGTAGTATACAGCTTAGTGAAATTTTCTGTCGCTTTTATCAGACTCATTCTTACCCTGATTTAATGCAGCTTCTACATCCTGATGTGAGGCCTTGCTGCCCATGGCAACATTGTTCTCCAGATTATTAACGACGCTCATGCTGGAGGCTGCGTCCTGGGAGGCCATGTCTGCAGCATTGTGGGCTGCATTGTTAAGTGCCTGCTGGGCTGCACTCTGAGCAGCCTGATCCGGGTCCTGTTCACCTGCCAGAGGCTGGACCTGAACCTGGCCATGCTCCTGAGTTGATGGGGGCGTGTTCCTGTCTGCAGTCAGGTCCCTGGATAGGGTCATGGTCCTGGCTGCAGTCAGGCCCCTGGATAAGGTCATGGTCCTGGCTGCATTCAGGCCTCTTGTTGCAGTCGGGGGCTGAATGTAGTCTGCTGAAAATTATTGGTGGGAGCAGGAAGATTTGTGCAGCGCTGCGTCCGTTGGGCACAGTATTGCACTGATGAGCCTGGCCAGGCGGCCATTGACGCTGCAGTTGCCATGGTCAGCTGCAGCGCCTGATGTTTTCAGAACGGCTATGGCTGCTTCAGAGATAAAAAAACCCGGATAAACCGGGCATTTTTATTATTTGCGTTTGGTAGTGCGGCGGGCACGACGTGCCGGTGCAGCCTTGGCAGGTTGCTCTGCAGCTGGCTCAGCGTCAACTGCAGATCTGGCTTTTGCAGCTGACTTTGAGGAGGCAGCGGCTGCCGGAGCTGCTGCGGAGGCATTTGCAGCTTCAGGCTCTACTGGTACAGCCTCTACAGGCACGGCTTCGACCTCAAGAACACTGGCAGATGCGCCGGTCAGGGCAGAGCCGGTAAGCTCGGATGCGGCCATGGTTGAAGGCGCAGCCGGCAGAGCTGGAACCTCCTGAGCCTGAGGTGCGGCCAGAGTACTGTTACCGCTCCAGGCACGCTGCAGGCGTGAGGAGGTGGTAACAATACGGGTACTGGCATTGCCCAGCAGGGTAGCATTGATGAGCTTGTCATCCTTTTCCCTGTCCTCGATGTTCAGGCTCTCGAAGAAATAGTCAGGTGGCAGGGTAACCTGCTGCTGACGCATTAGAGAGCGCATCTCAGGGGTAAGACGACGGCTCATTAAAGAGCGGGCTTCGGCGCTGGGCACAAAGGTATTACGCTCATTACGGACAACACGAATGACAGGACCCTGTGCATCCTGTGCCTCCGGTGCCATGGAAATGCTTCCCATAATCAGGGTATTACCCTGGGAAAGAATCTCCTGCTTGAGAGCCTGACCCTTATCCCTGAGCTCGGCACGCATGGCAACATTAGCCTTGCGCTCCTGCTCCATTACAGCAGCCTGCTCATCATCTTCAGCCATACGGTTACTGCAGATCAGACCAGGGGCCTGCTCTTCAGGAATACTGCCTTCAAGAGTTGATGGCAGAGCCTGAGGTTCAACAGGCTCAGGGGCTGGAAGCTGCTCCTGAGGAACACGGAAAGTAATACGTGTTGATGGGCTGACCTCAAGTGTAGTCTGATTGCTTTTGACCTCTTCGCCACTGCGTACAACCTGAGCCATCAGGCCTGAAGAACGCAGAGTGCTTCCGTCGGCACCAAAACCGGCTGCTGCCATGGAACGTGCAATATGAGCTGCAATACCCATGGTGGTGGAACCGGAAAGCTGGTGTCGGTTGATACGGGCACCGTGCAGTCCTTTATCAACGCTGTTGGACTGGTAGGATGTGTCAGGAGTGATCTGTAACTTGGTCATGGCTGGTGGAGTGCCAATGTGCGGAGCTGGCAGGCACTGGGCATAGGAAGGGCCCTTACCAAAAGCCGAGCGCACAGGGCTGTTATTTGCCTGAGTGAAGTGATTACGTACTCTGGCATTTTCGCCCCTGGCATATAATGAATTAAATACTTCGTACTTGCCTGGATTACGACGCGACAGCACTGGACCAGGGGCAATGCCAAAGCGGCTGCTGGTGGTGGTGCGACGACGTGACTGTGCATTGCTGACCGGCTGCGCGTTGGCGGCACGTGGCAGAGTGAACAGTCTTGGAACAGGGATATACATGCGGTTACCCTGCTCACCAGTCTGGTGACGGTCATAGGCCAGATCATGAGCGCTGTTGGCTACACGGCGGAATGAACGTGCCATTTCGGTGTACTCAAGACCTGAGAAACCATAAGCAGGAACACGCATTACCGGAGCTCTGAAATTTTCATAGCTGCGCTGGGTAAGACCGGTATTGTGCTTAAGAGAACGAGGTTCGTTGGCAGTTGGAATCCAGGAAGCCGGAGACAGCTCTGCCTGATAGCTCTCAGGAATATTAAGCTCCTGATGAGCAACCTCGGTACCATGTACCTGAGAGGTGAAATCGTCTGTAGAAACCTTGCCTGAAGCAGCACCTGATACCAGACTTGTCCTGTCTGTGTTCAGATTACTGTCAGGATAGCCAAAGGACTCAGAAGCATCTGAAGGTGCATAGGCAGCGTTATCATCAATAGATGAGCCACGTACCGGGCTTAAAGACTTGTCAGCAACAGCACTTACTGAACCGCCAGGAATATGCTGTGTTACAGAACTGTAGTCATAGCCACCAGCACTTAGTGATGGGGCATCACCACTGTAATGTGCGGCATTGAGGGTCTGCAGGGAGCTGCCATCATCAGAGCTGATACCTGCTAGAGGATTGATCTCATGGGCAGCTGATCCGTAAGCCACTGCTGTACCGGATGACAGCACTGACGATCCCTTTATTTCAGAGGAGTTGCCGTTCTGTGATGCAGCCTTATCTGAGTAAGACTCCTTGTTCTGGGCCCCCTTACTGCCCTTATTGTCAGCAGTGTTCTGGCTGCTGTGGGCGTCACGGCCGTCATTGCGCTCGCCGGCACGGTCACCAGCGCGGTCGTTCTTGTGCTCAGTAGTGCGCTCACCAGCGCGGTCGTTATTGTGCTCAGTGGTGCGCTCACCAGCGCGGTCATTGCGATCACTGGCGCGCTGTCCAGAGCGATCGCTGCTGCGACCGCTGTCACGATCTGATGATTTGTCGTGTGACTTCTTGCCCGAACGGGAGGCAGAACCTTCTGGGGCTGATGGGGATGCAGACTGCGCAGCGCCTGCTGATCCGGCGTTTTCTGATGGAGCCTGAGAGCCATAGGCCGGCATAGCGGCAATGCCCTGACCGGCCTGAGCTGCGGCAGCGGCTTCACGGGCCTGCTGCTCACGCAGAATCTGAGCGAGGGCATTGACAGTCTCGGCTGCGGCCGGGCCGTCTGCTCCATAGGCAAAGTCCTCAACAGCAGCGGTCTCTGTTATTGAGAGATCGTCAAAACCACTGTCTGGCATGCCACCGAAAGACTGACCGTCATCAATCATGGCCTCAAAGCCCGACAGGCTGGAGCCATAAGCTGAATCCTGATAGCTTACAGCAGATCCCAGATCCTGCTGCCAGGACTGAGAGTCTGTTGAGGCTGCGGCAGTGACCTTTCCCTGGTTGCCAGACTGAGAGCCTGAACCTGACCGGGATGAGGCCGCATCAGAGGCAGCATGCTTTTTTCTCTTGTTGCTTCTGTTGTCCTCGTGGGATGCCGATGAGCTTTTTGGCATGTTATTACCTTGTACGGTGCGATTAATCTTTTGCTGAAAAATGAAACCCTGCGCCAGGCAGGGTTAGTCATTCCTGACTGGGGTCAGGACCCGGCGCAGATGCCTCGCTGGCAGCTCCGCCCTTTAGCGAAACAGGCCTGCGGAATATGGGTGCCGCAGGGACAGGGGCAGTAATTGCAGCCCTGTCATATCCATACGGCTGAAAGTCCCGTGAAGTGACTGTGCTGTTATCACCAGGTCAGGTCAAACCTGACGGAAACATCAACCCACCTGGACAATAGTGCTGCAGGTGAGCATATCACTTGATGTGTGAACGGTCTTTGTAGCCGTATTGCCGGAGCGACCGGGCCTGTAAGTTATATCAGGCTCTGCGCTCTCTGCTGGCAGCCTGCTCAGCTTCCTCTTCCTTGTCTTTCTGCTTTTGCAGAGCGACATTGGCCAGCTTGCGGCGCTGTTCGAGATCAGGGTAAGGGTCATTGCCCTTGAGGGTATTTGGACGAACGCCATCAATACCATTTACCTTGATATCGTGAGCCAGAGACTCATCTTCAGAGCCCAGAGCAGTGGCGACCAGAGCCAGTGGCAGACGCTCGATATCAAGACGGATATTGGTGCCGTAGAAACCGTCAAGCAGGCAGCGGTAGAGGTGGGTTTCTGCCTGATTTAAGGCAACAGGTGCGCAGTCATAGGTCTGGGCATCGTTGGCAGTCCAGAGATCCTGGTTGGACAGCAGAGTCTGCTCATCCATTAAGAGGCTCTCGATATTTGGCAGATACAGACGCAGGTTGTGCAGAATGGCAAAGGACTTCAGATCAATGGAGCCCAGGTACTGACACTGGCTGTTGGCAACCCAGTCAACCTCACATACCTCACGGATATGTGAAAGCGGGGTCATGATGGCCATGGTGCCTTTGATTGGAGGCAGAGCCACAGCGGTAGAGATATTGTCCATAAAGACAATACGGTCAGGACGCAGCTGCAGTGAGGCCATTTCGTCAATAGCGCAGGCAAAGAGCTTCATGCCGCCAACACGGGCACGCAGGTCATCATCAAAGAGGACAATACGTACCAGAGATGGTGGCGGAATGATACCGAGCTGGAGAATGTCCTTGCGGTATGGGTTGAGCTCGAGGTAGTCGCGCAGGAAGTCCAGAAGCAGCGGAGTGTACTTCTCAAACCAGGTGGTATCGATACCACGGATAGGAATCTGACGGGTAAGGAAGTTGGAGTCGCGGTTTTCACAGAGCCACTTGGAAACAGCAACCACACGCTCAAAGTCGATCCAGTCAAGATTGGACAGACCATTGATAACGTTGAGGGCAGAGTCGGTAAGCTCTGGAATTTCCTGAAGGATGAGGCTCAGGCAGCGGATAGCAGACTGATACTCAACCAGGTGACCGGCCCAGGTGGCCAGCTCTTCAGGAGTCTCAAATACCAGATGTACCGGAACCTTAACGGCGCCGATATCGTCAAAAGTACGATCTACAAACTCTACATGACCAGCAGGAAGAGGAGCACTCCATTCCTTGCAGAAATTGATAAATGCAGTCTGATTCTCAGCTACATCCTCGTCTCTGGTTGGAGCACCAAGATAAAGGTGGGTAGGAAAATCCTCAGGTACATCACGCTTGTCATTTACATGACTGGCCAGCCAGCTGATCACTTTGGCGCGATAGTAGTTGTTAATCTCGCTGCGAATAATGCTACGGTTTTTCAAAATGAACTTCCTATGGTCTAAACGTGCCCAGGACATCCTGTCAGCTCTGATGCACCACTAAGGCTTAGGTTTAGCAAAGTAGCCTTACCAAACTAAACCAAAGCCTCAGACAGTACCTGCGGAGGCAATACCCTGTAATGGTATCAGGAAAGGGATTTTTCCCTTTATCCAAATGCTCTCCGGGGCGCGCTGCGCCTGGATCCGTAATGCGGGCGCAGGGAGGCACAATAATCTTCAGTCCAGCAATTATAGCATATGGCCATATCTACAAAACTGCCTGACCGGTAAAAGGCGCTTTACGCCTTTTTTTGCGGCATTCCTCACACTTTTCCCCGTGAAAACACAGTCGCCGCAAAACATCCAGCCCCTTTAAAAGGCTGTCTTCTCCCTTTCCATCAGCATTAGCTCAATCCAGCTCCTTATACAGACAACATAACTTGAGTCGACGGGATAAAGGAGCTTACCAGGTGCTTGTGTGACATATATGGGGATGCGTATTTGCATCGGTAATATATCTGCAAAGATGCAATTACGACGTCCCCATAGCCCAGCCCTGCAAACGGACCTGTCCAGCCAGGATGAATGCAACAGGGACGGTAACCGGTAATGCAGGAAGCAAGGCCAGCCATAAGCTGAACAGATTAGAGGCAAAAGAACGGCATTATTTTACCTGTTATCCGGTCAAAACCAGACAAAGAAAAAATACATACAGTATCAGATGTGCACCAGTAATTATCCTGGCCCGTCCATGCAGGCCCGCCCCCATAAAAGCTCATAAACACAGTCAAAAGCACAAACAATAACATCCCGAATCACCGCCACAACTAAGACCTTAGCCATGGCCACAGCCACGACAGCCCTGGTCATGGCTGTCATCACTGCCACGAACTCAGCCGCCCTGTCCCGCACAGTGCAATACCAGCCACACTGCAAGGCCAACAAGCAGCCAGCCTCGCAGCTGTCATATACATGCGACTGTCATGACTACCTTGATGTGGAAGCTGAAAGTGCCGCTACAGGTCAGGTTCAGGTGCAGTACACATGGAGATGCAGATACAGCTGAATTTAAAGGTAAAGAGTAAAGATGTGCCCTGACCTGGCCTGCCCATGCCCTTGCTGCCCAAAGCCTTGCTGCCCCTGGCCCAGCCCTGCGAGGCTGTGATTATGAGCACAATGCAGTATCTGATTTCGTCATGGATACGGATAAGTGTTGAGTGCTATACAGGCAAAATCCTCTAAATCTGTAGCGCTGCTGCATGATCAGCCGATTTGCAGGGCTGATCATAAGGCCCATGAGAGGGCAGAAAAGCCAGGAGATCAAGGAAGATGCAGGGCTGCAATTTCAGGAAATAAGCACGGAGGCCTGACGCCGGACAAGCCATGGTGCAGCAGAGAAACACTAATAAAGGAGGGCAGATCAGGCTTACCTGGCAAAGGGGTTATGAGGAGGAAAGGGGTTATGAAAGGATGGGATTCAAGGGAAGACGGGATTCCGGGGATGAATGGGGCTGGGAAAGCGAGGCCATGGCTCCTCGTGAACAAGAGGGCTGGCCGGGGAAATACAAATAAAAGCGCCCATGGACCGGAGGTGCAAGGGCAGATGTGCTGCTAAAACGGGTTTAGCCATGTGGCCTGACAGACTTGATGCCTGGCAATCCTGCGTCTGTGGCCGGGTTGCAGATATGCAGAAATCGGGTCAGGTCCCACGTCCCACCCTCATCGGCTGCTTCGTCAATACCATGGTAGTAACAATACAACGTGAATTGTGCACCTGTAAGTTATGCTGAGCGTGAATGATAAATAACAAATACTCCGCTCCTGGAGCTTAAACGTGACAGGTTCCTTTTCGACAATACAATGTCGACTCGCTGGTATTCGCCCAAAACAGCAGACTACCGACTGAAAACCGATATGCTGCGTAGTGTCAAAGACTATGGTCTGCCGCCTTGCGGCTTCTGGCACACCATGCTCTGACTGGTCTGTATGAAGTCTGGAGGCCTACTCCTCAATCAGATCAGCACTCCAGTTAAACTGCTGAATACTGTTGTCCACCTTGCGAAGCTCGGAGCACAAAATGTCCAGCTTCTGCTGATGGGCCTTGATATCAACAGCAGGCAGAATCTTAATTTCACCGCCTCGGGCACGCATATTACTGGTTCGTGCCACATCAAGAATGTCCCTGCAGTTTCTGATCTTAAGGTTAAGAATGTCACGACGGGACAGGTACCATGTCACAGGCTTGCCCTCAAGCATGCTGCGGCTGTTGGTCATATTGATTGAATAGATAAGATGCTCAAGACGCTGGTACAGCGACTCAAGCTCGGTAAAAAGTGACTCCGGGTTCTCAAGAGGCTCTGAGCCTTCCTGCATCAGAGCAGCGCTCATGGCTCTGGCACGCAGCTGGTTAATCTGGCGCTGCAGATCAGCTCTTTCCTGAAGTGCTTCAGCGAGTTTCACCTTCATCTACTCCTAATTCAGACGGCACTTACTGCCAGTCAAAAATCCAATTGCCTGAAAGTCCAGGGCCTCGTGACCTCAAATAAGGCATCTTAAAACAGCATGCCTGCACTCCTGCAATCCTTTATACGGCGTCAGTCACGTACTCATGATCCTCATAAATTAAAACGACTACAGGCAAAAGTCGAACTAACAGAAAAAACGAGGTCACCTCATGGAAAGCAGCCCTTTGTTTTTACCTGCAATGTGTTGCTGCCCTATAGGGCCGGAGGGTCCGGACGGGACTGGACTAAAGAGCAATAAGCTCTCATACAGGACAGGCATTCTAGCATACTATTGCTTTTTAACCATATCGCATCCTGACAGGGATCCAACCCTCCCTCTTTATATCCATGATGCCCTACCTGCCTGCAGGCAGGCAGCCTGTTTAGTCTCCATACCGGCCCCCCCGGTTCTCAAAATTCACTACAGCTTCATCTGGTCCATGTATTAGTGTGCTTTATGTGCACTTTGTGTCATGTACAGATCATTTTGCGATTTCCTATGAACAGTCAGCATGCCTGCACAGCTCTCTTATAACCTTAAACCATAGTTGCAGTCCCATACCGTTGGGACGGAAAAGAGCTCATTGCTTTTCAAAGCCTGCCTGCAAAGCTATAAGTTTTTTTGCTCTGCCCCTGCTTAAAGTTGCGTGACAAAATTATGGTCATTAGTGCCGAAACAGTGCCTTTTCATATCTATGGAAATTTCATGCGTATTTTGTGATAAATAGCCTTATTGTGCACCAATTTCATGCATGTTGCTATATTTAGGTGCCGTAAACGCTATCCGAAAAAGCCCGCTTTTTATTAAAGTGATTTATTTTTGCTGTTTGGAAACCTGCTGAGGGGCCTTTCCAGAAATTTACTGGTACTTTTCGTCTGATCCTGCAGATAGGGATGCCGTTTTGTGCCATTGATTATGACATGCTTGGATCCAAGTTAAACTCCGGATCCTGTCCTGATCTTTTATCCGGGTATGCCTGGGGCTGTAAATAAAAATGGCACAGAAAAAAATCACTCAAAGAGATGTAAAGAGAGCCAGATCACAAATAAAGATATTTGTAATGTGGCAATTTTGATGATTGCAGCGCCCGTTTTTCTTATGACCATCTGTATCTGTGCTCTCAAACTTGCGTTATGATGACTGGGAGTCAATAAATCTCTGATGCTGAGTTAGCACCGTACGTGACATCATGTGAAAACGGCTGCAGTGGCAGCTTGTCCGACAGATCGCCTCTGCTGGTGAGCGTCAGAGTAACTTTTGGCGGATATACCTTAATTAATATGAAATGCTTTTGCCCGCAGCAGTTTCTGCTTATATGAGGATCAGTCCTTACCGCCTGCGGGAGAGTGTACCGCTGTATGATTGCAACAGGCTCACAGTGCCCTTTCTTGTCTACAAGTCTGCGCTGCCCTGCCTGCCAATCTTCAGAACTGTGAACTACGGTTGTTTGCCTGGTAGCAACTGCTGTTTAAACGATACAGAGCTGTTACTGCGCATAAGGTAATTCCACTTCAGCATAATGGGGGCCCTGCATGGGAGCTTGCCACAGGCAGTTACCCGTACAGGTAAAGCCTGCTTTGCTGCCGGGAATGACGACTGCAGACAGGCGGTAATTAGTTATTGTGTATTGATGGTCAGCTGACACATCAGCTGCAAAATCATCTCTGCGCGACAGCTATTGCTGCTGTGCGCCCGTGACAGTCAACTCTGTCCGCTGCGGTTAGCCACTTAGCCATCTGTTCCCAGTATGGTACATATCTTTTCAGGTCTGTTGAAAAACAGACTGTGCGGCCTTTGAGGTCCCGTCCCTGCTTTCTTTCATCCACATCTGGATGTCCTGTGTCCTTCTGTCCTTTCCCAATATCAGGGGGAGTATCTGCATGCTAAGACTGGAGTAAACCATGGTCTTGCCCGGGTATTCCTCACATGGGCCGATCGCGCAAAGATCATTTCAGAGTGCGAAAGAGAACAGTTGTTATCATTCAGCAATATACAGAGCATGAACAGGCTCTGCTACACAGGCGCTCTACAGACGACCTGTCATATGCTTAATGATGCATATGTAATTTCAGCAGGATCAGATCATATAGCTGAAAAGACAAGGTCTTAATGAAACGGGAAGCTCTGACGTCAAAGCGAGACATGCTGAAAAACACTTTGTAAAACAGAATGTAAATCAGAATGTCAGGCAGCACAAAAATCCGTATTGGATGCAATTTCGCAGGAAACTGGCACGGGGCCGGGTATGCCCGGTGACCTGAGGAACAGGTCAGAGCCGGAGCGACTGAGGGCAAAAGCTCAAGTGGTGAAGTTATGTCAACCAACGATAATTTAACCCGTAAGGGCATCTTTATAGCTACAGGCTATTTATGTGCCGGCGTAGTGGTTGCAATTTTCGCAAGCCTTTCTCTGTGGGCAACCTTCTTTGACAGAGAGTACACAATTGCTTCAATTGTAGTCAGTGCTACCTTTATCGCCGGTATTATTGCCGGAATGCTGATTTTACGTCCGCTTATTCCAAGGGTAGGCGTAAAGGCTGTATTTGAGCAGGATGTACTGATCATGATGATTGGCCTTCTGTTCATGTCTCTGGCCATGAATCAGGCAATGCTTATCGTTGGCCTGCTCATCAGCGGTGTTGGTATGAGCTGGTACTTCACCGCCAATTTCAACGTTCAGGTAAAGGCTGCATCCAAGGGCGGCAGTTCAGCCATGTCACTGGCAGCATGGGCAGTTGGTCCTATAGTTTCTGTTGCAGTTCTCAATATATTTGACCAGTATGGTCTTCTGACCCTGCGACTTGTTTACGCTCACTTCATCGTAATCGCTTTCTGGGTATGGGTTCAGCGTCTTGGCCTGCACATCGACTACTCCGATGCACCTAAATTCGTACTTCGTATCCAGAAAGATGGCGTTGACTACAGCCATCACCACAGCAAGCCAAAGTCCAGGCCTTCCCCAGATGCCGATATCAATCTTGATGCCCTGAAGTCCATGGGTGGCTACATTCACTCTGACAGCACTGAAATCAAGGACGGCGATGCAGCTCCACCTGCCCCGAAGCAGAACGACAACAAGCGCATCTGATTAAGCAGTCCGGCTCTTCAGCCTGATTTGAAAACAGGTTCTGATCAGAATCCACGGGTACAGGTCACCACGATTCTTTACCCTGCAATAGATTGATTTTCTGCCTTAAGTACCATCCAGGATACTGTTAATTGCCAGTACATCCCTGATCTGATAACTGCCAGTACAGCCTCGATCGGATCTCTTTTTCAGTACGGGCTTATACATACCACCATGAGGCCTTTGATCCCGTGGTATAGCCTGATGTCAGGGCAGAGCATTTTGTGAAGATTAAATATGCCCCTCTTTAAAATTTTAAGCATGGTGGCGATGTTGCTCGGCATGGCCGGCAGCGCCGCCATGGCCGCAACTGGCGACAGCTCCGCCATTATCACCACTACTACTGTTTACGGCATCCGCTATGAGATGATCATCTTCGGTCTCATCCTCCTTGGTGTAGCCGTGTTTTACAACAAGACCATGCATGTTGCCCTGATAGGTTTGCTGGCTTTGTGTTTCTACAAGTATGAATTCCTTGTTGACTTCTCGGTGATTCATAAGCTTTTTGGTTATACCAACGCCGATGGTGAGTGGGTAAAAGGCTCATGGAATACCTACCTCAACCTCGCTCTGATGCTGCCTGGCTTTGCTATTCTGGCTAACATCTTTGAGGAGTCCAAGTTCCCTGCCGTACTGCCACGTTACCTGCCTAAGGGCATGGGCGGTGCCATGGTTCTGCTGCTGTTCGTTTTCATCCTCTCTACCTTCCTTGACAACATTGCTGCAGCAATTATCGGCTGCTCCATGGCCGCAACTCTCTACAAAGGAAAGGTACACATCGGTTATATCGCCGCTATCTGTGCTGCCTCCAATGCTGGTGGTGCAGGATCGGTAGTAGGCGATACCACCACTACCCTGATCTGGATCTTCGGTAAGGATCCACTCGTCCTTGCCCATGCCTTTATCCCATCAATTACAGCTTTCGTAGTACTGGCATTCTTTGGTGCCCGTCAGCAGCATCTGTATACACAGGACGTCTTTGTTCCACAGGGCGGCGTACGTGTCGAGACCCGTCGAATTGCCCTGGTTGGTCTGATTCTGGCAGGTGCCATTATCTTCAACTACTTCCTTGAGTTCCCTGCCCTTGGTATCTGGATCGCCATTCTGATTGGCACTCCTTTTGTGAAGATCAACTTCCGTGAAGGCCTGACTGCCATTGAGTCAACAGTATTCCTTATTGCTCTGGTATTCTGTGCCGAGCTCGTACCAATCGACTCCGTACCTGACGCTTCCATCCTGTCCACCATGGCCATCGGCTTCGTATCCTCGGTATTCAACAACATACCACTCACCCAGCTTACTCTTATCAAGGGCGGCTACGACTGGGCTCTGCTGTCCTTTGCGGTAGGCTTCGGCGGCTCAATGATGTGGTTTGGCTCCTCTGCCGGCGTTGCCGTATGTAATGTCTTCCCTAAGGCCCGCTCATTCATGAACTGGCTGCGTTACGGCTGGCACATTCCTTTTGCATTCCTTGTTGGCTTTGGCGTCTACCTCATTACTCTTGGCTGGGACCCAATGAAGGGCAACCCACCAGATCAGATGCCTGCTCCTATTACCAGTGAAGAGGCTGTAGGTAACACCCGTATCAACAAGAATGATCTGCCTGCAGGTGTAACCGTAGCTCCTGAAGCCGCCCCTGCTGCACCAGCAGCTCAACAGGCCCCAGCAGCTCCACAGGCCCCATCCGCTGCCACTCCAGCCTCTGAAGCCGGAGCCCAGTAACAAACAGGCGCATAAAGGCTCATAAGGACACAATCTCTGGCCAAATGGCCAACATCAAGGGCTGACCAGCTCAGCCCGCCTTCACTCAGGGCAGCATCACGCTGCCCTTTGTTTTGCCCAAAATCCCGCCCTTCCTCACAACACATTTCCTCCGCTTATCAATCCCAGTACAGGGCAATGATTGCACTGACAACTGAAGTAACAACGACCGTTTTCAGCCTTTAAATTGAAATTTCCACAAATATTAATTACAAAGACCTGAAACAAGGGCTTCTGATGAAGAGTTTTCCATTATGAGCTGACGAATGTTACACAGAATTTAACAGGATATCATCCATAATGATGTATCTATGAAAGTTCCGTTTCAGCCTGTTTTTGTGCCAGCCACACGGCATGTGTATCTATGTGTCACTGGTTATAAGGGACCGTTCATAAAGAAGTAAACAACCAGGGAAAACTTCCATGGTGTCACATTTGAAAGTTACTTTTTGTTAAGGAATCTGTCATGGCAGTTTATGTCAATACCAATGTATCGAGCTTGAATGGCCGTAGATATCTCAATAATGTGCAGAATCAGCTGACTACTACATACCAGAGACTCTCCTCAGGTCTGAGAATTAATTCTGCCAAGGATGACGCAGCTGGTTTACAGATTAGCTCCCGTTTAACCACCCAGATTAACGGTCTGAACCAGGGCAACCGCAACAGCTCTGATGGTATTGCCCTTGCCCAGACTGTTGAGGGCGCTATGGACGAAATGGGCAACATGCTGCAGAAGATCCGCACTCTGGCAGTGCAGGCCCGCAACGGCACCAATACTGCCGAGGATCGTACTGCACTGAGTAAGGAGGCCTCCTCACTGGCTCAGGAAATCACCCGTATTGCTCAGAAGACTACTTTTGGTGGCCAGGTGGTTCTTGATGGCGCCCACGGCCTTCTGACCAAGCCACAGGGCGCCAATGGCACCTCAATTGGTGAGCTTACCCTGCAGGTAGGCGCCAATAAAGGCGACACCATTTCATTCCAGATTCAGTCAATGAAGTTCTCTCAGATTGCTGTTGGTGGCGGTGTTGACGCTAACAATGATCTCAAAAAGTATTTTGATACCAAGAATTCTACAATTCTGTTCTCTACTGCTGATAACATCGATGCAGCTATTTCCAGCCTCGACAAAATGATTGCCAAGGTTGAAGGCAGCCGCGCAGACCTAGGTGCAATCCAGAACAGACTGGAATCTTCCATAAGAAATCAGGCCAACGTATCCGCCAACCAGGCTGATGCCCGCTCACGTATTCGTGACGCAGACTTCGCCGAAGAGTCCGCAAACCTGAGCCAGCAGTCCATTATCCAGCAGGCTGCTACCTCCATGCTGATGCAGGCCAACACCCGTCCTCAGCTGGGTCTGTCCCTGTTAGGCTAACAGCTCGTCACCGGACAGCACTAACCGAGGCTTAGCCTCTGGTGCACCCAAGGCCCTCTGCCGCCAGGCAGGGGGCCTTGGTGCTTTGGAATTACGATATCCTCCACGTGCCAATGAGTTGTCTGCAGAACGCGCCTCTGCCGAAGGAGCAAAGCCCCCAGTCTATTTGAGTCATTTAAAAATGTATATAGACATTTCCATGCATCACAAGTACTTAACGTATGCAAATATTGACATCAACTAAAAAACGCACAGAAATACGATGGGCACGTGCTCCTGGCATATATTTGCAGTATCTATGAAGCCATGCTGATCGGCATATATTTACTAAAATTGCTCACATCATGTATCTATATGTAATGTATCTCGTGTAACCGTTCTCAAACTCGATGATAATCAAGGGCAAGCCCTAATTAATTTCACAGTTGCAAATTACTTTTTGTTAAGGAATCTGTCATGGCAGTTTATGTCAATACAAATGTCTCAAGCCTGAACGGCCGTAGATATCTTAATAATGTGCAGAATCAGCTGACCACTACATACCAGCGCCTGAGCTCAGGTCTGAGAATTAATTCTGCTAAGGATGACGCAGCTGGTCTGCAAATCAGCTCCCGTTTAACCACCCAGATTAACGGTCTGAACCAGGGCAACCGCAACAGCTCTGATGGTATTGCTCTTGCCCAGACCGCCGAAGGTGGTATGGACGAAATCACAGGCATGCTGCAGAAGATCCGTACCCTCGCAGTTCAGGCCAAGAACGGAACCAACACAGGTGATGATCGTAAGGCCCTCGGTAAGGAGGCCTCTGCTCTGGCTGCTGAGGTAAACCGTATTGCCCAGCAGACCACTTTCGGTGGCAAGAAGATCCTGGACGGCGCCGGCGCTGCCTCCTTATTCACAAAGGGTGCAGGCGACTACGAGGGTAAGTTAACCCTGCAGGTAGGTGCAAACAAGGGTGATACTATCGACTTCACCGTAAACGGCATGAAATTCTCCCAGATCGCCAGTAAGGGCGGTATTGAGGCAGCAAAGGTTGAAGACATCATCAAGAATGGCATTGTCCTCCTGTCTGATTCAACCAAGATCGATGGCATTATCGAAGGTATGGACAAGATGATTGCCGCTGTAGATGCCCAGAGAGCCGGCCTAGGTGCAATCCAGAACAGACTGGAATCTTCCATCAGAAATCAGGCAAACGTTTCTGCCAACCAGGCTGATGCCCGCTCACGTATTCGTGACGCAGACTTCGCCGAAGAGTCCGCCAATCTGAGCCAGCAGTCCATTATCCAGCAGGCTGCAACCTCTATGCTGATGCAGGCTAACACCCGTCCTCAGCTGGGTCTGTCCCTGTTAGGCTAATATGCCATAATAGGACGACTCTACTGGAGGCATTGCCTCTGGTGCGCCCAAGGCCCTCTGCCGCTAAGGCAGGGGGCCTTGTTGCTTTCAAGACCATCAGCAAGAACTGACTAACAATCGTTACAGATTTATAATTGTAAAATATTATTTCATTGCGCTGATTACGTAAGTGATAACTATGCATTAATCGTAACGAAGATCTGGAAATGCTTATTTACGCGATTTTTGCATCATCTTGTAGCATCTATGCATACGTAAATTTTTGTATATTTTTGCAACAATTTTGCATCATATTCCTCTATATGTCATATAGCGCAAAGGGTCGTTCATACAGGTAGATGGCATTCGGGATTTACCTTAAATGTCATAATTGCAAATACTTTTTGTTAAGGAGCCTGTCATGGCAGTTTACGTAAATACCAATGTATCAAGCCTGAATGGCCGCCGCTATCTGAATAATGTGCAGAACCAGCTCACTACTACGTATCAAAGACTCAGCTCTGGCCTGAGAATTAATTCTGCTAAGGATGACGCAGCTGGTCTGCAAATCAGCTCCCGTTTAACCACCCAGATTAACGGTCTGAACCAGGGTAACCGCAACAGCTCTGATGGTATTGCCCTTGCCCAGACCGCTGAAGGTGGTATGGACGAAATCACAGGCATGCTGCAGAAGATCCGTACCCTCGCAGTTCAGGCCAAGAACGGTACCAACACAGCTGAAGACCGTCAGGCCCTTGGTAAGGAGGCCTCAGCACTGGCCGCCGAAGTTAACCGTATTGCCCAGCAGACCACTTTCGGTGGCAAGAAGATCCTGGACGGCGCCGGCGCTGCCTCCTTATTCACAAAGGGTGCAGGCGATTACGAGGGTAAGTTAACCCTGCAGGTAGGTGCAAACAAGGGTGATACTATCGACTTCACCGTTAACGGCATGAAGTTCTCACAGATCGCCAGTAAGGGTGGCATCGCCCCAGGCGATGTGACCAATATCATCAACAAAGGCGTAGTTCTCCTGAGCGACGCAACCAAGATCGATGGCATTATCGAAGCCATGGACAAGATGATTGGCGCTGTAGATGCCCAGAGAGCTGGACTAGGTGCAATCCAGAACAGACTGGAATCTTCCATCAGAAATCAGGCTAACGTTTCTGCCAACCAGGCTGATGCCCGCTCACGTATTCGTGACGCTGACTTCGCCGAAGAGTCCGCAAACCTGAGCCAGCAGTCCATTATCCAGCAGGCTGCAACCTCTATGCTGATGCAGGCAAACACCCGCCCACAGCTGGGTCTGTCCCTGTTAGGCT
Source organism: Anaerobiospirillum sp. NML120511 (assembly GCF_023050955.1). Taxonomy (NCBI): domain Bacteria; kingdom Pseudomonadati; phylum Pseudomonadota; class Gammaproteobacteria; order Aeromonadales; family Succinivibrionaceae; genus Anaerobiospirillum; species Anaerobiospirillum sp. NML120511. The sequence continues at coordinate 22,894 of NZ_JALKIK010000038.1, read as the reverse complement.
AATAAGCCACAATAGGACGACTCTACTGGAGGCATTGCCTCTGGTGCACACAAGGCCCTCTGCCGCAAAGGCAGGGGGCTTTGTCGTTTATGTTCTCAATACCCGATAACCCAGGCTCACCGGCACCAGTGTACGGGCTGCCATGGAGTTTTGGAACATGATTATGAGTTCAAGTGCATAGCTCATTAAGGACAAAGGGCAACTTTCCCTGAGGAAGGTTGCCCTTTTATTGAAGCAGTCAGTGACGGCTGAAAACTATTTTGAGTTCTCGCTGTCGACGCTGCGGCAATTGATGTAGCTGATGATACCGGCCAGCAGGTCAGCCATGAAATCAGGTACGGCCTCTGGACCACGGTTATTCAGGTCATGAACAATCATGGTAGCCAGCAGCATCTTGCCACGGGCTGCAATGGCGCGCTGAGTGAAGTTAAGAGCATCTACCTTGAGGTATTCATACTCATCAGCGGTCAGCGGTACATTGCGCTTGAGGCAGGCACGCTGGTAAATAAGCTCCAGAGTACGCAGCTCCTTTATCTCATCATCAAGATGCTTCTGGTAGGTGTCCTTGATGGCATTACGCTCATTTGAAGACAGTTTGCCACCAGTTGCAGCTGATGTAACCATGGCAGAAGCTACAGTAGCAGCTGCTGCCTGTGCAGTCACGCGGTTGCGCAGATTCTGCGGTACAGGACATGAAGTTGCAGTGTAGCTGCCACCGGCAGCTGTTGCAGCAGGGGTAGCGCCTGACTGAGCAGGATGCCCCTTGAGCATATTGTTGCGCATTACACGGGTCTGCAGCTTCTGATACAGGTTCTTGGCCTGCATGGTAGCTGATCTGACCAGAGATACTGAAGCAGAGAAGCTGGCACGCCATGTTGAATCAGCCATGCTAGGAGCAGATGAGCTGATGGTGTAAGAATCAGCTGCTCTGTCCAGAGCCTTCTTGAGGCGGGCGATATCGTTCATGGTCATGTCATCTGGATTGAAGCCCTGATCAGTAGGGATCTTGAAGGTGTAACGTGCATCACCCTTATCAGACAACAGCTCAGACTCACGGCCACGGGACAGGAGGAAGTCATTGCGTGCCTTGATGTAGACAATTCTCAGTAGAACTGCCAGCTGTGACATTGCGCCCTCAGGCTCATTGGCAATAGTTGAAATAATGCTGTAGAGCTTGTGATCAGGTCCCTGACCGACAAGAGTATCGTCATTGTGTGACTCAATTGGTGACCAGTCTTTCAGCCCCTCAACAAAGCGTGCCTGGGCCTCCTCATGGGCGCGGGCCTGAGCAGCCTGCATACGTGCAGCCTCCTCTGCAGCCTGAGCCTGTGCAGCTGCAGCCTCCTCAGCTGTGGCATCAGCCTCTGCAGCCTGCAGAGCAGCACGGGCAAAGATAGCCTCCTGTGCTTTCTCTACAGCCTTGATCTGGGCCTGCAGAGTATTGCAGCGGCTGCGCATACGCTTGATTTCAGATGCCAGCTTTTCCCTGTAGTTCACAGTGTGCAGGTCAGTCTGGTTGCTGAAAGCAGCCTTGAGGTATACATGAGCAAAGCCATGATTGAACAGGAAGATTTCAAGCCATGCACCAGGCAGGAACACTACGTGGTTCACGCTGTTGGCCTTGAGAGCAGCAAATCGTGCTGCAATATCATCAGCCTGTGGGAATGCTGCGTTTCCTGCTTCACCGAGACGGTTTAAGTTCTCCATTGCTGAGAGCAGGGCATTATGACGTCTCTTGTCCAGAGATGCAGGCAGCTCCAGATTCTTAAGCACTGATGAAGCACCCTGATCCTCATCGCAGAGAATGAGGTAATCGATACCCATACGCTGAGCCAGCTCAATGAGTATGTTCAGGCTGGTACCTATAAAGCGCACAATGTGCAGACCGGCACGCTTGAGGTTAATACCCATCTCATGAGCCATGTTGGTCAGAGTCAGGGTATCAGTAGAGCCCTCAACGAGCAGCCAGAAACGGGCCTCAAGTGCATCAGGACAGTGGGTGCTGATGAAGCTTGCAGTATTGCTGTCATCAAGAGTAAGACTGAATTCATCACCAAGTGAGTGAACAGTACGGGCTGATGAGAGATCAACAAAGTCATCGAACTCATCATCCTGATCCTCCTGTTCAACAGCAACGACCATCTCGCTTGCAGCGCCCGCGCCAGTCATTTCAGAACTTTCAGCAGCTTCTGATGCAGGCTCATCGGCTACGCCTGCAATCTCCATAGCAGACTCTGAAGTGGCATCCTGAGCAGCCATCATTGCTGCACCGGCCTCAGCCTCAGCACGCTGCTCCTCTACAGCACCTGCTATAAAGGATGCCTCAGCCTCAGCTGAATTAATAGCCTCAGCAGCTGCATCGATGGCAGCGTTAGCATTTTCAATATCAGCTGCATCGGACTCAACATCAAAGACAGCGTTGTCTTCAGCTGCTGCGACATCCTCACCGGCTATGTCAGATACATACTCAGAATCTTCTGAGTTTGCAACCTCGGAAACAGCCTCTGCAGCCAGCTCTGGATCAGCAGGAATGATAGCTGCGTCTGCCTCAGCAGCTTCTTCAGCTTCGGCAGCTGCAATCATGGCAGCGTCTGCTTCGGCCTCAGCACGGGCAGCAGCATCAGCATCGTAAGGCTCATCATCACCCTCAGAGGCATTCTCAAGACCGAACTCACCGAGCATTTCCTCAGTACGCTCTGCAGTCTCAGCAGCCTCAATCATGGCGGCGTCAGCTTCAGCCTCGGCACGGGCAGCGGCTTCAGCATCGTAAGGCTCATCATCACCCTCAGAGGCATTCTCAAGACCGAACTCACCAAGCATTTCCTCAGTGCGCTCTGCAGTCTCGGCAGCCTCAATCATGGCGGCGTCGGCTTCGGCCTCAGCACGGGCAGCTGCTTCAGCGTCGTAAGGCTCATCATCACCCTCAGAGGCATTCTCCAGACCGAACTCACCAAGCATTTCCTCAGTGCGCTCTGCAGTCTCAGCAGCCTCAATCATGGCGGCGTCTGCCTCAGCCTCGGCACGGGCAGCAGCTTCAGCATCGTAAGGCTCGTCGTCTGCCTCAGAGGCATTCTCCAGACCGAACTCACCGAGCATTTCCTCAGTGCGCTCTGCAGTCTCAGCAGCCTCAATCATGGCGGCGTCAGCTTCGGCCTCAGCTCGGGCAGCAGCCTCAGCATCGTAAGGCTCGTCGTCGCCATCGGCAGCATTATCAAGACCGAACTCACCGAGCATTTCCTCAGTGCGCTCTGCAGTCTCGGCAGCCTCAATCATGGCGGCGTCAGCTTCAGCCTCAGCACGGGCAGCAGCATCAGCATCGTAAGGCTCGTCATCACCCTCAGAGTCATTCTCAAGACCGAACTCACCAAGCATTTCCTCAGTGCGCTCTGCAGTCTCGGCAGCCTCAATCATGGCGGCGTCGGCTTCGGCCTCAGCTCGGGCAGCAGCCTCAGCATCGTAAGGCTCATCATCCCCCTCAGAGGCATTCTCAAGACCGAACTCACCAAGCATTTCCTCAGTGCGCTCTGCAGTCTCAGCAGCCTCAATCATGGCGGCGTCAGCCTCAGCCTCAGCACGAGCCTCTGCCTCAGGATCGGAAAGGGTATCAACCACATCCTCACTGTCAAAGCCCAGTGATGCCAGAGCATCATCCTCTGCTTCAGACTGACCCTGTGCAAGCTCTTCAACAGCACAGAGAGCATCAGCAACTGCAAGATCCTCAGATTCAACTGCAGTGGCAGCTGGGGCCTCAACATCAGACATCAGATCATCTGTAGCTGATGCAGCTGACTGGGCCTGAGCCTCAGAAGCACCCTCAACAGGCTCTCCCTTATCAGTTACCAGGTCCTCACGTGCCTCTTTGTAAACGGCATAGGCTGTGACCATGGCAATGCTGGCAGCCTCGTCAACAATCTTCTTAGGAACTTCCTTGTCACCTGACTTGATGACAGGCTTTTCTTCACCAGTCAGCACGCCACGGGACTGTTCGTATACGGCAAAAGAGGCCTCAATAGCAGGCTCACCTTCGGTAAGGGTCTCCTTGGCATCCTTATATACTGCATAGGCTGCATCAATAGCCGGATTGGCAGACTGTGAAGGACTTTCAACTGCAGGAATGAAGTCATCCTGAGCAGTCTCAGCAGCCGGCTTGTCCTCAGCAGGCTCCTCAACTTCATTTTCCTTGAGGAAGTTGGCTGCAGCTGCAAGATCAGCAGGCAGATCAGCTGAGGCAGCTGACTCATCACCCATTACATCAGCCATAAGGTCTGCGCTGTCGACCTCACCCATGGCATCGGCCATGGCGTCAGCCATCAGATCAGCTGATTCATCTGAGTCCATGAGGTCGGCAGTTGCTGCGGCCGCCTCAGCAGTCTCCTCCATCAGGGCGGCTTCATCACCGGCCATGAGGTCTGCGCTGTCGGCCTCACCCATGGCATCGGCCATGGCGTCAGCCATCAGGTCAGCAGACTCATCTGCGCCCATGAGGTCGGCAGTTGCTGCGGCGGCATCAGCTGTCTCTTCCATCAGGGCAGCTTCATCATCGGCCATGAGGTCTGCGCTATCTGCGCTGTCGGCCTCACCCATGGCATCAGCTGTCTCTTCCATAAGGGCGGCTTCTTCACCGGCCATGAGGTCTGCGCTGTCTGCGCTATCGGCCTCACCCATGGCATCTGCCATCAGGTCAGCAGATTCATCTGAGCCCATGAGGTCGTCAGTTGCTGCGGCAGCCTCAGCAGTCTCCTCCATCAGGGCGGCTTCATCACCGGCCATGAGGTCTGGGCTATCTGAGCTGTCCTCCTGACCCATAGCATCGGCCATGGCGTCAGCCATCAGGTCAGCAGATTCATCTGAGCCCATGAAATCGTCAGCTGAGTCCTCCTCAGATGCCATATCGTCGCCAATCAGCTCAGCAGCTTCATCGGCAGCTTCCTCTACAGCAGCCTCAGCAATGGCAGCCAGCTCTTCCTGAGCCTCAATCTGAGCCTCTAACACATCGTCAGTGCTGATTGCTTCGTCAATTATGTCAGCAGCAGCATCGGCAGCACTCTCAAGGTCAATGCTGTCTTCTGCCAGATCAGCAGCTGGATCCTGGTCATGAGCAGCAAGCTCAGGCTCATCCATGAGCTCCTGCTCTGTATCTGCCATGTTGTCGCAGACTGATTCATCCATGAGGTCAGCAGTGCTGTCTGCCATATCCATGGACAGATCCTGAGCACTCTCATCAGCAGGCTCGCTGTCCTGAAGACCGGCAGCCTCTGCCATGGCCTGAGCTACGCTCTCCATGGTTACTGACTCAGCTGGACGTGCATTCTCTTCAGCCAGCACCAGGTCTTCAGGCATGATCATGTCGCCATCATCGCCCTCTTCGAGCAGATCCATGTCGTCAGTCATGGCAACAGACTTGCTGACCTGTCCGGCATGTGCAGGTATCTCGCCTGATACGGCAGCATCAAACTCGGCGGCGGCAATCTGGGCAAAGTCCTCATCTTCACTCATGATGGCAGCCTGATGTGCCTCAACGGCATCATTGGCTTCCTCACGAATGGCAGCCTTTCTGGCAGCTGCGGCAGCCTTGATGGCGGCCATGCGCTCAGCCATATCATTACTGCTGATTTCGCTGTGTGAAGAGGTGTCACTTTCCATATCGCTGTCAACAGCAGAAAGGTCAGTCTGTTCGCCATCAGAGGCAGCGTCTCCGACAAAGGTTTCACCGGCGACCGGATCAGCGGCCAGCTCATCTGCTGGCATGGTGTCTGAAGCCAGGGCCTCATCGAACTGAGCGGCACCTTCCTGAGAACTGTCAAGGTTGTCCGGCATGATGAGATCATCATCTTCATCATCCAGATCAAGCTCACGGGCCATGATCAGCTCGTCTTCTTCATCAGCTGCATCTGCAAGATCAAGCTCATCACGAACTTCTTCTTCCTCAACGATTTTTCCAAGTATGCCGTTCTCGCCGGATGCCGCAGCTTCAAACTCTTCGGCAGCGAGCTGAGCATAATCTTCGTCTTCTTCAATGATGGCAGACTGCTCAGCCTCTACAGCCTCAACAGCTTCTGCATCCAGAGCTGCTTTACGCGCAGCTGCAGCTGCCTTAATAGCGGCCATGCGCTCGGCCATGTCCACGCCTTGAACTGCAGATTCACCGCCAGAGCTGTGCTCAGCAGTATTGTTGAGCTCTTCAGTTTCTTCAGCTGGTACATCCTGAGCACTGGCATTCATATCATCGATGCTGGCAGATGCACTGGCAGCCATGTCAGCGTCAGCGGACTCAAATGCATCTTCCTGAGCATCAGCTGAAATGTCATCACCGACAGCCCTGGTATCAGCATCGCTTTCACTAAGCTCGTCACTGGCTGCAGCAGCTTGCTGGTCAGCACTGTGCTGGTCATCAGTCATGGCAAATAAGCCGTCCTGAGCAGCACCGACATCGGCTGAGAGCTCTACTGTGTCAGCAAGACCGGCCTTGCGGGCGGCTGCAGCGGCCTTAATGGCAGCCATACGTACAGCCATGTTAATACCACGGCCATGATCTTCAGAATCACCTGCCATAGTATCCTCATCAGAAGACTCATCTTCATCAAAGACATCACAGGCAAGGTCGGAACCTGAATCATCAGCCCCTGCACACTCACTGTCCAGAGACATGTCATGGGTTGCAGTGAGTTCATCTGACTGATCCTCAGGCTCAGGAGCACCATCACCGGCAAGTTCCTCAACAGCGTCAAGTGCACCGGCAGCCTCAGCTACCAGGGATACCAGATCGTCTGCACTCTGAGCACCTGGGTCAGCTGACTCAATGGCATTTTCCAGCTCAGGAGCATCTTCAGGCTCATCGCCTGCAGCAATTGCCATTGCAGCACCTTCTGACTCATCGTCAGCCTGATCAGCTGCCGGGGCATCACAATCCTGGAGGTCAGCCTGCACGGCTTCATCCTGAGGGGCACTGATGTCAGAGATGATATCTGCACCGAGCTGACCTTCAGGCTGATCCTGAGGGGCCAGGCTGACATCAATGGCTGGTGGCATATCAGACTGACCACTGGCACTGTCGTCAGTGACTTCAATAGCCTTTTCCAGCTGGGCTGAAAGTTCAGTGCTTACTGACTCCATAACTGGCTGTGCGGTCAGTACAGGGTGGGCTTCACCTGACTTGCGGGCGGCAGCAGCTGCCTTGATGGCGGCCATGCGCTCGGCCATGTTCACACCCTTAGTTCCTGATCCGGCAGGTCTGTGACTGTCCTTTTGCTCAGCAGCTACAGCTGCATCAAAGGCTGCAGCACTGTCGGAGGCAAAGTTTTCATCCTCCATAATGCATGCATCTGCCTTGAACTTTCCTGAAAGCTCATCATTGACACTTTTATCTTTATCCTGACGGGATCCGATCGCATCTTCATGAGAGATTTCCACAGCCGCTTCGGCATCCATCTTCGGATCTTCAAGCACACCACTTATGGAATCAAGACCGGCCTCATCGGCAAAAGCAGCAATGTCTGACAGATCAGGGGCATCTGTCAGCCCGTCCAGAACATCGCCAGCTGCAAACTTGTCAGCCATCTCATCGGCAGGAACAGAGTCATTAAGCTCCATGGCAGGTTCTGATGCCATATCTGTCTCAGATGCCAGGTCATCATCAGTATTCCCGGCATCCATGGCAGCCTTACGTGCAGCTGCAGCGGCCTTAACGGCGGCCATGCGCTCTGCCATGCTCGTCTTCCTGGCCGGCTGCTCCTGACCCATATCAGGAATATCCATTGCTTCACTTGCTGCCAGTGCGGCTGCACCAGCATCGGCAACATCATCAACAGCCTGATGGGATGCATCACCTGCCTGAGCATCTGCATCACCTGCCTGAGCGGCAGTATCACCAGCACCCTGGGCCACAGTCTCAGCATCAGAAGGTGCACAGGCAGAAACATCATCAGCTGGCAGCTCAGGAGTGCCCTCTGCAGCTGCTTCACTGAGACTGTCAAGGGTAAGACCCATATCCATATCAGGCTCATCATGAGCCTCCATGGCTGCCTTACGGGCGGCAGCAGCGGCCTTGACCGCAGCCATGCGCTCAGCCATGCTGATCTTCTTTGCAGCAGGTGCCTCCTGGGCCATGTCAGGAATATCCATTGCTTCACTTGCTGCCAGTGCGGCTGCGCCAGCATCATCAACAGCTTCAACCGCCTGATCGGCTGCAGCACCTGCCTGAGCATCTGCATCTACTTCCTGAGCGGCAGCATCACCAGCACCCAGGGCCTCAGTATCAGAAGGCGCACCGGCAGAAATATCATCAGCTGGCAGCTCAGGAGTATCCTCTGCAGCTGCTTCACTGAGACTGTCAAGGGTAAGACCCATATCCATATCAGGCTCATCATGAGCCTCCATGGCTGCCTTACGGGCGGCAGCAGCGGCTTTGACCGCAGCCATGCGCTCAGCCATGCTTAACTTCTTTGCAGCAGGTGCCTCCTGGGCCATCTCCGGCATTTCGATATCATCAGCAGCAGCTACAGCAGCAAGAGCGCTGCTGTCTGCAGTCTCTTCAAACTCATCAGCACTGCCGGCATCAACAGCCAGATCGTCATCGGCAACCAGGGCAGACTCATCAGCCTCGACAATATCAGCAGGCTCACCGCCCAGATCCATTACAGGCTCTTCACTGAGAGCACTTTGAGCTGAATCAGGATCAGTAAGGTCCTCTGCCAGGTTCTCTGCCAGGCCCTCTGTCAGGCCATCTGGCATGCTTTCAGACACTGACTCACTCACAGCCTCATCAGCATCGCTCACAGTCTCGGACATGACTTCTTCCATGGAGCCTGTCAGAGACTCATCAGCAGTCTCGGTCATGCTGTCTTCCATGGCAGCACTGTCTAATCCATCAGCTGCCTGAATCTGACCGGCTGCATCAGCAACAGCATTTTCGTCATCGCCACCTGCCTGAGCTGCAGGTTCAATCTCCAGCCCTGTGTTCAGTTCAGCAAGAGACAGCTCACAGTCATCATCTGCTGTGGCAGCTGTGCTTAACTCAGCATCGGCTGCATCAGAGCCAGCGGCGGCCTCGAGCTCCAGCTCAGCACTGTCCAGAGCACTTTCAGCAGCAGCCAGTAAATCATCTTCTGCTGACAGAGACTGATTCTGAGCATCGTCGCTACTGTCAGCGGCAACTGCGCTCAGTTCAGACTGCTCATCCATACCCTCAACAGATCCAGCGTCAAGGCTGTCATCAAGACCGACATCAGCATCGGCCATTGCATCCATATCAGCAGCATCGGCCATAGCATCCATAGCAGCATCGGCTGTATCTTCAACAGCCGGGGCAGTGACTGTACTGTCCAGATCAATCTCGGCAAGCGCCTGAGCAGCATGTGCTACAGCGTCAGCAACTGCTCCCATGTCCAGGGACTGCTCATCTGCACCAGCAGACAGCTCGCCTGCGCTGGCGGCAACATCAGTGGTGGCTGCCTCACTGCCCTCATCAGCACTTAAGGCAGCATCAAAAGCAGCAGAGGCATCGGAAGCAAAATCTTCTTCCTGAGCAAGGGCCTCTTCCTTTGCAGCCTGCTGCTCACCAAACTCCTGAGCCAGTTCGGCTTCACGGGCGGCCTTACGGGCAGAGGCGGCAGCCTTGATGGCAGCCATACGCTCAGCCATGGTCTTTGGCCTGTTACCGTTTGTCTCCTCACTGTGCTTATCTGCACTGGCCACTCCACCGGCAGCCCCGGCAGTGGCCTCGCCGGCAGCCTCAGCAGTGGTCTCGCCGGCAGCTGAAGACTGCTCATCGACCTCAGCCGGAGCAGCAGCGGCACTGACTGCGGCAGCTGCGGCTTCTTCAAAGGCAGCAGCCTGGGCATGATCCTCCTTGCAGGCCTGGTTGGTGGCCTCGCGGAAGGCATTGGAAGTTTCATCACGGGCAATGGCCGCAGCAATCATGGCAGCATTGGCAGCATCTTCTCGTGCCTGTGAGGCATGCTGAGCGGCATTGCTGGCGCAGCTTACGGCAGCAGCAGCCATTTCAGCTGAATCAAAATCGTCATTGTCAGATGGGGATATGCCCAGATTTACCGGACAGGCATCAGGCACATTGAGAACATCAGCGGCATCAAGAGCTGCATCAAGCAGATCACCCTCCAGAGAATCGGCACCATCAGATGCAGTTGCGCAAATATCAGGCATCACCAGATCACTGTCATCCGATTCATCAAAGAGCTCCTCATCGCGGTCCTGACTGAGCTGTGCCTCTGAGTTGCTGACTGCGCCAAGATCTACAGGACAGGCATCAGGCACTACGAGATCATCGGCCGCATCAAGAGCAGAGGAAAATTCTTCATCCTGAGCTACAGCACGTACAGCACTGATATCCACTGCACAGGCATCTGCACCATCTGCCCCATAAAGAGTACCCGCTCCATCTGTAACGCCGTCAAAAAGGTCATCGTCAGCAGCTTCTTCGGCGCCGGCAGCCATTTGGGCAAGGCCGTCAGATTCATCAGGCAGCTCCAAGTCATTGGCATCAAGGTCAATGCCGTCGAGCAGATCACCGCCGTCATCTTTAGCGTCAATACCAGCGAGCAGGTCAGCTGAATCATCAGCTGCGCTCAGATTCAGATCAGGGGCAGACTCGTTGAGCACTTCCTCTTCTTCCTCTTCCTCTTCGATCTCAATGCCAAATTCACCAAGCAGATCATCCATCATGTCCTGCTCGCCTTCATCTTCCTCACCTGCAAGCTCAGCGCTCTGAGCGCCAGCGGTATCAGCGGCGAAAGCATCAGCATCAACTTCGTTACCTGCGCTGGCTGCAGCTTCGCTCTCTGCCCCGGCCATGCCTGTAGCATCAGAATTTGCTGTCAGCTCATCATCTGGCATATCAATACCCATATCACCAAGGACATCAGCCATGATGTCAGCAGCACTGGCTGCGGTAGCTGCAGCTGCAGCACCGGTGGCAGCTGCAGCGCCTGCTGCACCTGCTGCGGCACCAGCACTGGCAGGAGCACCGCCCTGAGACTGAGCAAGGCCCTCAAGAGAGCCGTGCTCCAGATACCAGCGCTCACGGAGCAGATTGGTGCCCCAAGCTGGCAGTTTGTTATCAGAGTGCTTCTGGGAGCTCTTGAGCTTGATGCTGAAGCGGCGGTCAACCTTGCTGACAGGGCCAATCAGACGCCACTGGGCGCCAGGATAGAAAATCAGTTCTTCTGTGCCTGAGGACAGAGCAATAATCTGAGAGGCCAGATGATCGATGTGGTCGTTGACCTCACATGGAATAGTTTTGTTATGAGCACGGCGGCACTTCTGCTCGGCCAGAGTCTGAACTTCATCCTCATCATAGGAAATAAAGCGCAGCAGAGAGTTGTAACCGGCATTGTCCTCACGCACCTGATCAAGGGTCTTGCCCTTGCGGCTGCAGAAAGCACCGAGCATCAGGCACTGAGGCACAGGGTAGCGTGGGCCTACGCCACTGAGCCAGCTGAGCACTTCATCACGCTCTGCCTCACTTACAGCAATCAGGCGACGGGCTGCCCCGACAGCCCCTGCGGCGCCTGAGCCGGCAGCCTGGGCAGCACTCTGTTCTGCCTGAGCGCCCTCATCGCCGGCAACATAAGCTGCAGCATCTTCAGCAGCGCCGGCACAGGCGGCACCAGCTGCAGCTTCGGCAGCCTCAGCTTCGGCAGCATCAGCCTGATCCCTGCAGTCCTCACAGCTGCTGATGATTTCATGAACGCTTACCTGACAGCGCACCCCACGACTGTCCAGAGAGGCATTGATGCAGGCAGCATCCCTGGCATCAACAGCCGGAGTGACGCCCTCGTTAACACGGCGATCCCCCTCAAAGACCACAACATTGCGGCGCTCCGGACGATCAAAGTCATATGGCAGGGTAATGCCCTCAGCGCCGGCAACAGCACCCTGAGCACAGGCAGCAGCTGCTCCGCCCTGTAAAGAACCATCACAGCTGTCGGTACCCTCGACAGCCTGATCGGATCCCTGCATGGTCAGATTAAGAGTTACCAGCCAGGTGCGATCACCACGAACCACCTCAAAGCTGATTACCGGGCCACGGCGCAGCATGGAACCCAGCTTGCTGTCAGACAGGACTGGTCTGTCAGCAAGGGCTCTGCCGGGCAGTGCGCCCTGCAGGGCAGGACTTAGGGACTGCATGAGACCGGCATGAGATTTATGGGTAACCTGCAGACTGATATCAGGAGCATCTGAATTACGTGAACGCACTGTAATCTGCTCACGGATCACATCAGCACCGGCAATAAAGGCACGGCTGACCTCAGCCTCGGCATAATCCTGGCTGGAGCCATCGCCCTTTGGGGCAATGTGAACAGCTACCTGAGAATAGCCATGAGCTGTATTGGACTCAGGCTCATATACACCTGAGGTCACCATTAAGGACAGCTTCTGCGGACCCTCAGGGTTTACACGCGAGAGCTGATAGGTGCCGGCATTGCGGTGACGTGACTTGATGGAGACGTCATAGCGGGCAGTATCAAGATGCTGATCATCAGCCATGAACTTGAACTCCAGCATGTCCTTGATGCCGCTTTCGTGTTCACTGCCGCTCTTGACAGTTACATTACCGGCGCTCTGTGCGTCACTGTCGCCCAGGTCCTCACTGTCAGTGCCCTGAGCACTGTCACAGTGACCTGCACAGTCGACGCCAGCGCCGACACCGATGCCAGAACCTGCAACAGCACCTGCGGCACGCTCACAATGCCCCTGTGCACAGCCGCAGTCATTACCACAGCCGTCCGGGCCACTGTGATCACAGCAGCTTTCATCATCTGCTGAAAGCTCATCGCAGCAGCCTGAGCTGCAGCTGCCGCCGCAGCCGGCGTCAACATCATGCTCAGGGTGAACCTCAACGGACTGGGACGGCAGAGCCAGCGGACGGCCGCATGGACCGAGGCGGCCCACTACAGTCTGATGGGACAGAGCGCAGTTGCTCTGCAGCAGAGCTCTGGCAAGGTCAGGACTTTCTGACGGTACCAAGGCCTGAGCCGGATTGTTCAGCAGGGTAATTTTGTTGATGGCGGCCATGAGATCCAGCTGAGCGGCAGCCGGAATAGGCGCGATGATAGTGGAGTCATCATTGAGACTCAAATCAAAGAAGTGCAGGGAGCGGAAGCGCTCGATATGTAAATGCCTGATTAGCATGCAGAGTAGTCCTGTCAGTGCAGCTGGTAATAAGCTTTCACGGCGATCCTTTCCCTGAAAAACAGGTCAGAGCCGGAAAAATTTTGAGCCGATCAAATGGGTACGCGGATCGGCTCATCCTTAATTATAGTGGCAATGGGCAGCTTAGGCCACTTTTTGGGCACGTTTGGCGCCCTCAAAGGCCCCCTTATTGCCAGTACCGTGCGCCCGGTCTCATATTAAAAAGAGCAGACACAGGCCAAAATTCGCCGCTGCCCCATCACAAGGCAGTCCCCTTGATACAGAATCTGCCCCTCAACAGGGCAAAAACACCAAAATAATTTATATCTATCAACCCGCCCCAGCCCCCGCCTGTCACGCCCCAGCCCCAGCATGTCCCGGCCACCATGCCACAGTGGCGACCGAGGCCACCGCAGCCAACATGCAGCAATGATAAGTCTGCAGATGCCGCGAAGCCTCGAGCGCATAATTGCTCTCACGTAGCGCAGGTCCATCTCATAAGGCAGCCGCACCAAAGACAGCAACTCAGAGCCCACAAATGAAAGCAGCGGCGACAGCGCCATACTGCAGATCATCGAAGCACCGGCTACAGCGATGCACCAGTTACAGCGAAGCGCCAGCTCCACAGGGCAAAGGTCACGGCTGCACCGGACAGGCAGCGCCCGAGCCATTCGGGCAGCAACACACGTGCTCACTGCCCAGCTGCACCAGCCTGATCAAGACCTGACTCACCAGCCTGCCAGGATATCAGCTCGTAAACACACGCTCAGCCTCCAACCGGAGTGAAACCTGCCCAGCTGCGTCAGCATGCGCAGCTCGCAAAGAGAGGCCAGTTGCCTTCAGTCTGCCTGATTGGCTGGCAGCCTGACTGGCTGGCCGACTGGCCAACTGACTGGCTAAATGGATGGCTGGCCTGAGCAAGGCGCAGCGGCGCCCGCCCAGGAGAGGTCGCAATCAGTGGCAATGAGCCTGCGGGATCCTGACGGACTGCAGGCAGAGATGAGGGGCAGGCAATGTGGGGCGCAAGTGCGCGAAAAAAGCGTGCCACTTTTGCACGCAGGGCCGTATTTTTCGCTGGCGCCGCCGTGGTCGTGCACCCAGGATAATTCACGCTCCCTTTTGGTGCCCATGATGTTGCGCTGGTGCAGACAAGAATGGCAGCTTGATTATGAGAGCTTAATTTGTCTAGTATGGGCTCATGCTAAAATCGCCCCAGGCCTCACTATGGTCTTAAGGGCTGATTTGACACAAAACAATACTGATAATTACTGAAAGTACCTTCCTTATTTATATTGTCTCCACGCAAAAACCGGTCACAAACATGCAAGGTCTTCAATACATTACCTGTTAAACGTCCCGTCAAAGGTATTCCCCATGAGTCAAGAGACAAAACAGCCTGTAGATGCTCAGGTTCCTGCCCCTGAGCACAGTGCCCAGCAAACTCCCGCCACCACAGCCGCCGCCAGCAGTGCCCCGTCATCGGCACAGCCCGGTGCTGCCCCGGCCCCACAGGCCTGTGAAAAGTCACCTGCAGCCGCCCAGGGCGCAGCTGCTGCCGGTGCCTCATCAAGTGCCGCTGGCGCCCCTGGCGCTGCCGCCGGCCCTGAGCCAAAGCTCAAGCATCTGCCAGTTAACATGTACGCCATTGTTATGGGTCTGGCCGGCTATTCGCTAACCTGCCATGCTGTAATAGGCAATGCCACCCTCGATATCATTACCGGACTGCTGGCTTCAGCGGTATTTGTTGTCCTGACCATTCTTTATGGCATTAAAATCATCAAATACCCTGGTGCTGTGGTTCAGGAGGCCAGTCACCCGGTCAAGCTCTCCTTCTTCCCGGCTTTTTCCATCAGCCTGCTGCTGCTTTCCTCAGTATGGCTCAAGTATGATTTTGCCCGGTACCTGTGGCTGGCCGGCTGTACTTTGCAGCTGTTCCTCACTTTATTTGTGCTGTACTCTCTGGTTCACAAGAGCTTTAACATCAACCACGTCAATCCTGCCTGGTTTATCCCGGTAGCAGGTCCGCTGATTGTGCCTCTGGCAGGTATTCAGATGGGTTACGGCTTTATTTCATCAATTGCCTATCCTGTCGGCTTCCTGTTCTGGATTCTGCTCTTTACCATTTTGCTCTACCGTCTGGTATTCCACGATCCTCTGCCTCCAAAGCTGGTTCCAATGCTGTGCATTATGCTGGCTCCGCCATCTGTAGCAGCCCTGTCATATCACGCCATCGATGGCTTCTATGCCGTTCCAGAGGCCGCTCCCTCTCCTGTAGTGCTGATGCTTTACGGTATTGCCTGGTTCGTCTTCGTCTTCCTGCTTACCAATATCAGGCGCTTTATGAAGGCTCCTTTCTTCCTGTCAGCATGGGCCTACTCATTCCCTGTAGCTGCCTTTATTCTGGCTACCAGAAAGCTGGTTCCAGAGTTTGCCGACCCGGCCTACAAGGGCGTGCTCGAAATTATTGATTACACCCTGTGGGGCCTGTTTACCATGCTGATCCTCTGGCTGGTGGTAAGAACAGTTGGTCTGATTGCCAAAGGCAAGATCTGCGTTCCTGAATAAAACCCCAGGCTGCCACGCGCTGCCCCCATCCCTGCCAGAGGACCAGCAGCTTACGCTGCCATAACATGTAGTTTCATAACCTGCGATGCAAAGCTGTACTATTAAGCACAACACAACAGCACAGCACTGCTCTGCGCATTACTGTCCCGTCCCGGCAGGCAGGTATTAAATATCCCAGCACGAGCTGATCTCACAAATAGAGCACCTGGCTTTCCGTCCGGTGCTCTTTTTATTTCTGCAGCCTCACTAACAGCTCTGAGCCCAGCCCGATGGCCCCAGGTCCAGGTCTCCGCCCGGGTCTCCGCTCAGGCCTCCGCACAGTCCCGCGTGTCAGCGCTGGCTACCACGGTACAGGCTGCTATGCTCCATAACCGTCCTCTGTACAGGCCCTCGTGTCAGTGCCGCCCCCACACCATGACCAGACGCAACCCAGGCCTGCATTTAAGAGCATACTCCCGCCGGAGCATGCAGCCCTGCACCATGTCCTACTGGGGACATGACCATTGGACACAAAGCCCCCTCGCGCCCTGGCCCCCTGGCTGACATTACATGACCTGTACTGGCAACAGGCGCTCTCGCATGGCACTGTGAGAGCAACCGGAGCAGGCAAAGGCCAGTTTGCTTCTGGCCCTGAGTTCAGACCTGTCGCCACTGTACCAAAGCAAAAAGGCGCAGCCATGGGGATGACTGCGCCTGAAGGTGTTTAGTGTATAGAAGGTAATCGCGGGTTATGACCTTGCCCGGGGCGGCCCCAACTCGGTGAGCCGGCGACAGGCATTTCAGGACAATGGCCCTGTTAAGGCCCATTGTCCTTTTGAGGAAAGGGGCCTGCAGGGGGCCAGTTTCCTTTTGTGGTCAACGGTCCTGTCGGGGCAGGTGTCCTCTTCAGGGCCGCTGGCCTGTCAGGGGCAGCTGCACGGTGAGATGCAGCTGTACGTGGTCTTAGATTTTGGCGGTGATATTGAACTCACCACGGTTAATCTTTTCAACCAGTTCGGCATGCTGCTCTTCGTTGAAGGTGTACATCTTGAGCAGAATAATGCGTACTACAGTACCAAGAGCCGGTAACAGAGCGATGCAGAAGAAGATACCGTCCATGGTCTCGATGCTCTGAGCCTCATTTGGCATATAGCCCAGTATGGTCAGGAGCACACCGGAGAAACCGCCGGCAATGGCAACTGACAGCTTGCCAGTGAAGGTCTGGCCGGCAAAGGTAATGGCGGCACAGCGCTTGCCGGTGTGGTAGTAGGAGTACTCTACGGTATCGGCAATCATGGCGGACACTAACGGATTGGTCATCATGAAAATGATGTTCACTACGGACAGCCAGATAATAACCTCGGTAACTGAGTCATAGCCGCTCATATAGAAGCCGATACGGGCAGCAATCTCAAGCACGCACAGTACGATGAAAATATCGCGCTTGCGGAAGCGGGCAGTGAGGAAAGGAGTTACCAGACAGGCAATCGAGCAGCAGATAGTAATGGTGCCTACTGCAGCTACCAGAGAGCCGTTACCCATATTGTAGGTAAAGAAGTACAGATAGAGATTGTTGGCAATATTACCGAAGACATTCATGGAAAAAATGCCCAGGATAATAAAGAGCGGCTTGTTGGTCTTTACAACCTTGAAAGTCTGCAGCAGGGTAACTTTGGCAGCATCGCCCTCTGGACGGACTTTTTCACGGGTATTCCACCAGCCATTGAGCATAAGCACGAGGCCCATGAGCATCAGCACAATTACAGCAGGCAGATAGCCACGGTCATCACGGCCTTCGGCAAAGAAATCGGCCAGATATGGGAAGACCAGCATGGCAAGGCCGATACCGGCGTTTACGCCCAGCATGGCACAGGTAGCTGCCTTGGCGCGCTCCTGAGGATCATCAGAGAGCACAGTGGTCATGGACCAGAAAGGCAGATCACTGATGGTATATAAAGTGCCCCAGAGAATGTAGGTGGCACCGGCATACATGGTCTTATACCAGATAGAGCCGTCAACATTGATAAAGGTCAGAATGGTAATGATGACGATTACAAAAGGCATGAAACCGAGGAATGGACGGTACTTGCCACGCTTGAGATTGAGCGAATCAATCAGGCCTGCAAAAATCGGATCATTAAAAGCATCCCAGACACGGGCAATAAGGAAGATGGTAGAGGCTGCTACCGGACTGATGCCCAGAATGTCAGTATAGAAGAACAGAATGAAGGTACCGACCAGGCCAAAGCTGAAGCACTGTCCCATACCAAAGCCAAAATAGGAGGCCAGGGCCTTAAGTGGTATTTTGCTGGAACTCATAGTTAACTCTCCCTCATTTCATCACTTGCTGCCGTTGCGCTCTTTAATCAGGCGGCTGAAGAGATCAATCTCGCTCTGACTGTAGGCTGTACCGTCAGCCCTGAACAGATCATGGAACCAGGTGTTGATGTAATCAGGACTTGCTTCCATGATAACCGGCCATGGCAGATGAGTCTGGGTACGTCCATTTACCAGACCCCAGTTATAGCAGCCTACCTTGTGCTCGGCAAAGATCGGCAGAATGTCCTCTACAGTAGACTGGGCATGACGGGCCAGCCACTCTGTACACATCACAGGACGGTTAAGCGGCTTTAAGATATTGAGAGTCTCTTCAATAACATCTTTTGGAGAGTAGGCATGGAAAGTGATGATATCAGAAAGCTCAAGGGCCATCTGATCGATAGCATGGGCAAAGATCTCAGGTTCACGGTTGATGAAGATCTTCATGTCACGCCAGGCGCCTACAGTAAGAGGCTGGGACGGATCTTCAGATCGCACCCACTCAACAGCCTTGCGGCACAGCTCCAGAGAACACTCGGTAAGAGGGCCCTGATAGTGCAGCATCCTGCCGTCATCGCCAAAGATACCGTCATTGGAAGGCTCATTGTAAACATCCCAGATCAGAATACGGCTGTCATCCTTAAAGCGACGGACCACCTCACGAATGTACTTTTCAACCTGTGGCCAGTACTCCTTTCTGGTAACTACATTACGGCCCGGGCTGGCAGCACCACGTGAGTTGTGAACGCCAGGACGAGGGTCGCCCTGAAAACCGATATAAGGATGCTCACCGGAGAAACCGCAGTCATCCATAAGAGTGAGCATGGTGGCAATGCCATGCTTAGAGGCAATAGTCAGAAACTGATCGATACGCTCGAGAAGGCCCTGAGCATCGTACATCCAGACGATAAATGGCAGATTGGTGCGCAGGGTATTCATTCCCATGGCAGCTGCCCAGCCCAGCTCGCGGTCAATTGTTTCAGGGTCGAAGGTCTCACGGGCCCACAGCTCATTCCAGTTAACAGCTGTGGATGGCAGGAAGTTCATGCCTACAAACCATGGACGCTCGGCAGCCCATGCGTTAATTTCTTCTTCAGTCCAGCGACGTTTCATTGTTTTTCCCTCATTAACACGCTCACTGTCAGCCGCTATGCCCGTCAAAAATGGACCGGTCAGATTCCGACAGCTGCTGCAGTCTCAGATAAAACTTGAAAATTCTGCTCTCTCATACCACCAGACAGACTCACGAACCATAAGGCCGCCCTCCGGACCTACGGCCCACAGCCCCTGCCCCCGGTTACACCCTCAGTCACACGAACAGCACCGGCGCTCTTATTCAGTCACATGTGCACATGTACACATGTGCACATGTGCACACGTGCTCTTCGTCAGTTACAGGACCGGCATCAGCCCTCTTCATGGCACAGCCAGCATAGCCGCGCCCGCACCAGTAACTTATGTCATGAGTCTGGTATTGAGCTGACAAAGGGAGTGCTGTCTGCTGAAAATTACTGCCTTAATGCAGTCATGCTGCTCATGCAGCAACACATACTAATATTATTAGTAATTAAAGGAAAAGAAACAGGGCCATAGTAAGCCATCGTGGCCCTGACAGGTTAAATCGGTTTTGTGTGGAGCCACCCCCTGGAGATCAGGCATAAAACATGACCTGGTAAAAGACTGGCAACAGCACTGCCACCACAACAGCGCCCCCTGAGGGATTGCCAGTATTTACTACGGGAGATCACCATACTGTTCAGCTATGTTCAGCTATGTTCAATATAAGCATGTGAGCACATCCACAGCTGATCTGGTTGTTATCCCTGCTGGAATAATCAACTGATAATTTACTGTTCTGAGGTGATTCTAATATTATTAGTCCTGAACTTACTAATATTATTAGTCAATTTTGACAGCTGCATCACACTTTTTTATACTTTTTTCGCTGACACTGTCCAGCAACAGATGCCCTGTTTTCCTGGATTTTTTCAGGAATTTGCAGGCAAAATTACTGTTAAGATGGACAGGGGCAGCCTGCGTGGCTGGATGCTGCCTTTATGATATGGAGATTAATTTATGGCTAATAAAGTTACTATGAGCATGATTGCTCAGCGCGCTCAGGTGTCTCAGCCCACAGTGTCCATAGTGCTTAATAATTCCGATACTGTCTCCATATCAGAAGAAACACGCAAGCGCGTGCTTGATGCCGCCCGTGAGCTCGGTTACATACGAAAATCAAAGCGTCGCAGCTGTGAGCTTAAACAGGTGGCCCTGATAATAGACGGCTCCCTTTACTGCTATGACCATTTCCTGCTTACTCTCAATGCCGCCATGGAGAGGGCCCTTGAGCTTAATGTCAGTCTCAAGGTGGTTGCCACACTGTCAAGCCGGGAAGGTGAGCGACTTATCAGGGATGAAATATCCGGAGGCTCTTATGATGCCGTGATTGTGGCTACTAATATGACCTCAGAGAAATGCACCTTCACTTCCCTGTCGGTTCCGGCTGTGTATCTCAACTGCATGCCGCAGGATGAATCAAGTGTTATAGCCGTGCTGCCTGACGATTATGACAATGCCTCCCGCATGGCTCAGGCACTGGCCCCACACTACCGTCATCCTCTGATTATAGGCGGCGATGCTTGGATGAAAGCCACACGGGATCGTATTAAGGCCATAACTGAAGTCTATGCTGCTCATAATATCAGCCTGTTACCTGATGATATCCAGTACTGCTCATGGTCTTTTCGTGAAGCCTGCTCCATTGTTATGGAGCGCCTGAGAGAGGAGCCGGGCTATGACATTATCTACTGCGCCTCAGATTACGTAGCCATGGGTGTGTACCATGGACTGTCCCATATGGGCCTGCGTCCGGGCCGTGACATTGCAGTGGCCGGCTATGACAATCAGGCTGTGTGCCGCGAGCTCAGTCCGCAGCTTACCTCTGTTGAACTGCCTTATGAGAAGATGGCCCGTACAGCTCTTGAGTATGCCTATGCTCTTGCTTCAGGCAAACAGGTGAAAAAAGACAAGATTCGCACCGTAACCGGAGAGCTGTTCATCAGAGCTTCTACTCCGCTGGCTCGCCCTCATAGCTGACGCCTGAGCATGCCGCAGCCTGCTGCCCCTGCACAGAGGTCCCCATGCATGCTGCCCCACTGCACTGCCGCCGCCTGCATGATGCCCCTTGCACTGCCGCCGCCTGCATGATGCCCCTTGCACTGCCGCCGCCTGCATTATGCCCCCTGCACAGACGTTCCCATGCATGCTGCCCCACTGCACTGGTGCCATGCATACTGCCCCCTGCACTGCCGCCGCCTGCATTATGCCCCTTGCACTGATGTCTCCAAGCATAAGGGCTATCTGCACTGATGTCTCATGCATGATGATGCCTGCAGACAGCGCAGCCGCTCAGCGGCGCAAACTTCATAATCGCGCCACCAGAGCACTTTTGCCGTATATATGCAGCTTTTCACCAAAAAACAGCCCTGCAGCCACTGCTCAGGCAAAAATTTTTTAAAAAAAGCTTGCATGCACGTTAAATTTCTATATAATGAGCACCGTTCCAGCGACGGAGCTGAAGAGAAAAGCTTCGTAGCAGCAGCGGTGAGATGTCCGAGTGGCTGAAGGAGCACGCCTGGAAAGCGTGTATACGGTAACTCCGTATCGGGGGTTCGAATCCCCCTCTCACCGCCATGATTAAGCAGCGCAAGCTGCTTTTTTATTGCCCGCCTCATAGATACATCACACCAGGATCAGCCGCCGCCTTACCAAACGGGCCTGTCCCCTCTTGGTTTTATCTCATCCCCAATAAACATCTGATTTATCTGGCGCAACCATTATGATGGCATTGATCTGCAGCCATGCTTATCTGCCTCCGTCGTCATCATCCCCTGATCCCGATTCCACCACGGTCCAGATACCATGGACCCGATACCATTCTCACCGTTCCCATAGCCAGTAAGGCCAGCCTGAGTAAAGTCCGCTTAAGTAAGACAAGCCTCAGTTAGCCCGGCGGCTGTCAGTCCATGCGCTGTTCCTCCCGTGTGGAGCCATCATAAGTTGCTGTGCCAGACCTCCCGACCCTCAACAGTTCCGAGCATAATGCTCTCAGGTCCATACCAGGCCGATGGTATAAGAATCCTTGCGCTTAGACAGTATCTGACACCAATACGAGACCATCGACATGAGCCTGCATGTCCGCTCACAAATCCTTTCCCATACCACTCATACAGCTCTGTCAGCCCTTCCAGACCTGTAAGTCAACCTCAGCAAGCACATCTCAAAATATTTTAGATATGCATCTCCGCCTGCAAAGCAAAGCGGCATCCATGAGGCAGCACAGCCCACTGCCAAATATTTCCTGCACATTTGTACATACCCCTGAAGCCCTGCAACCTCTGCCCCGCTAATATCTTTAAGACGCTCATCAAACTCTTTTATATAAGCAACTGTAACTGAAAGGTACAGAAAGCGGCACAGTACGTTTATTGACCCAACATCTTTCAGTTAGAGCATCATTAATACTCTTTACCCGGGCATACCATCGTCCCTTGTCCTTTTGCCTCTGCTAAGCCTGACAACTTGTTGATCACACACTATTTGCAGGCTGCAGGTGCCAATATGACCGGTTCCTGTCCTCTTGTAGCATGCCACAGCTTATGCTGCTTTCCCGCTGTCGCGGCTGCTGTATTTTTTCACCTCTGTTGTTCTGTTGAGGGTGATACCACTGTTTGTGTGCAGAGACAGCTGTTGCTTCGTTGGGGCTGACGCCGCTGGCTGTGTGCCATTACAGCTGTTGCTTCGTTGAGGCTGATGCCGCTGCTTGCATGCGGGGCCGCTGTCGCTCCGTTGGGGCTGACGCCGCTGGCTGTGTGCCATTACA
>NZ_JALKIK010000037.1:0-48815 GCF_023050955.1 Anaerobiospirillum sp. NML120511 | reverse complement strand
CATCAGGACATGCCATCGAGCCTCGCCATGTCATCAGGACATGCCGTCGAGCCTCGCCATGTCATCAGGACATGCCATCGAGCCTCGCCATGTCATCAGGACATGCCATCGAGCCTCGCCATGTCATCAGGACATGCCGTCGAGCCTCGCCATGTCATCAGGACATGCCATCGAGCCTCGCCATGTCATCAGGACATGCCATCGAGCCTCGCCATGTCATAATGGATGCACCAGGCAAGAGCTGAGAACCATACTCACAGTGCCAGTTACAGTCACAGGGCAAAAGACATAAGTGTATCTTAATTTGTCTGACTGAATTGCACCATATTCTGGCACATGTTGCAGCCCCTGCCATACTCTGACAGATAAATTGATGCCTCGTCCCCAGTCACTCCAGCTGTAATCCACTGCTCCATGCGGATGTTTATCAGCTTTGCCACCTTACTTTCACTCTGCCGTATTTACAGCTGCCATAAGTTAGCTCATATGCCCCCTCATGACTATGTCCTGCAGCGCGGCCATGCAGGTAAGCCAGCATGGACATGGAGCTTCAGTATTGATAAGCCAGTACGTCATACAGTACGTCACACAGTGCTTACCTGCAGGTAAGCCTGCAATGCATACTGCTCTGCCCTGATGGTGGAGTTCCGTATCCCTGTGCAGCGGTCCGTATGACCTGGGCGCACTTAATGGGCAAGAAAAAGCAAGTTGCTCAGTTAAAGGCCACATGCTCCATATTGTGACTGTGAAAAAAACATTCATGCATGACCAGCCTGTTTACGGCCCCTGGCATGATGCCAGGCCCTGATGTATCAATTGCATGGACAAATTGAATTGACTGATACTCAGTAAAGGAACAAAATGCATTTGCAACTGACCTGCTTACACTCGGGTCATGCCTTAACTGACAGCACTGACCAGAGCAGCTTTATCGCAACAGGCAGCCCTGCTCCTGTTCACACCCTTTAAGGACCTGAGCTCAACAATATGCACGAACATCACGGTTCAGCACTACAAGATAACAATACTGGAACAGTTATTAACCACTCTGACAGCCTGGATCATCTGCCAGAGCTGGCAGGCGAAAATGATGGCATTCACTCACAGGGCTACAGCGCCCAGGAGTGCATGGCCCGTGAATACTCCGGCCCGCCACTCCCATCCGACATTGCCACTGAAAACACCTGCCAGTCACTCCCGTCAGACACAGACACTGCCAACAGCGCAGGCAGCTTAGCTGCATCCTCCGACAGCCCGGCCAGCTGCAACAGCATGGGCAGCGGTCAGACTGATGCTGATGGCTATGGCAGCGACCACATTCCTGCAGGCAGCGGCTGGCTGAGTCCCGTTGCCGGATCATGGTATCCGGAGGCGCATCACTTCAACGAAAGTGATGATGCCTTTTATGCCCGCCGCGCTGGCCATGACAGCCCTGAAGAGCGCAGTCTTGCGCTCAAGGCACGCCTGCTTGCCACTCTGGGCTGGCGCATGGCCTCATCCGGAGCTGAAACCCGCCTTATTTCTCACAGCGTAAAGAAAATGGCCCATGATCTGGGCTGTACCAGCATAGACATGAGCCTCACGCGTAACGGCATTATTGTCAAACTGCGCAGAGGCCGTCTGGTCAGTGTTGAGTTCATGGAAATCAAGCACTTTGCCATCAACATGGACTCCGTGTCGCGCCTGAACACTGTCTGCCATGATGTTTCAAGTGGCCGTCTTACTGACCATGAGCGCATACTCCTTGCTATCAGAGCCGTGCGCCCAAGACATTACGACCACAATCTGCTTATTGTCCTTGAGGCTATAGCCGGTGCCTGCTTTGCCGGACTTAATGGTGGTAATACCGCTATCTGTCTGTCAGCTCTCATAGGAGGGCTGTTCCTGATGTACGCCCGCTTCAGCTTCATCAAAAAAGGCTTTTTCGAGTCCTTTACCTTTATGCTGGCAGCCTTTATCGGCTCCCTTACCGCAGCACTGAGTGCTCAGTATATTTTCAATCTGGAGCACTCTCAGGTCATTCTGGCAGCCTCTGCTACCACCTTGCTGCTCGTACCAGGCTTCCCTCTGATAAACGGCTTTCTGGACATCTTCAAGGGCTATGTGCCCATTGGCATGACCCGCCTGTCCATTGCCATGGTGCTGGTAATCTCAGCTTCCATTGGTCTGGTAGCAACCCTGTACACCATGGACTTTATCACCAGCCTTATTCCCCCGCTGCCCCGCAGCTGACAGTCGTCCCGGGCAGCTGCCCTTGCACGCCCGCGCTCCGGGCATGCCGCCATGGCTTGCGCGCATGGCGCAGCTGCCGCTGTCTGCTGCCCCTGTCATGCAGCCATTGCAGACTGCAATGCAACAATTATGAGGTCTTAAATGCATCTGCTGAGTGTAGATCAATGGATTAATGTTATTTATCAGAGTATTGGTGCCGGTGTGATTGGACCTGCTTTTGCCATGCTCTTTGCCGTACCGGCACGCTTTCTTGCTCTGATTGCGGCCGTTTCTGCTCTTACCAGAGGCATCCGTGCCTTTCTGGTCCTTTCAGGCATGGAAATAATTATAGCCACCTTCATTGCCTGTGCCATATGCTCACTTATCTTTATCTACTTTGGTCCACTGCTCAGAGTGCCGCGTCCGGTATTTACCGTACCTTGCATCATCTCCATGATTCCGGGACTTGATGCCTACAATTCGCTGCTCGCTCTGATTCACATCATAGAAAGCACTAACAGTGAGCTGCTCAATAACAACATAGCCATACTGTTCCGCAGCGGCATGAAGGCTCTGGGCATTGTCTTTGCCATTGCCGTGGGTCTGGCTGTTCCACCACTTTTCTTCTACAAATACCGCCATACCAAGCTCTAGCCCGGCCATCCGGTCCTCATGGGCCACAGGCCTCCTTGGCCACCGTGGCCTGCAGCTGGCCCATGGCCTTGCCCTGGGCCGCTGCCGTCCAGTCGGCCGAGGCTGTGACTTAAGCGGTGGTTTAACGGCTCTCCAGATAAGGCAAAGCCCCGCATCCGTGTATACGGAGCGGGGCTTTGTTGTGTCTGAACGGCATGGCCGGTCGCTGAGCCCATGCTTAGTGCCTGGCAGGTCAGCTGTCAGGACTGTTGGGAGGATCTGGCACCTGCCTTGTTCTTTGCAGATGAAGCTGATGACTCCTTTTGCTCATCCTCACTGTCATCGTTATCTGACTTGAGGAAAGGCAGGGGAACCTTTTCGAGCAGCTCTTCAAAGCGGTTTTTCAGGCGCTCGGTCCAGCTCTCTTCCTGAGCTCCGGCAATGATATTGTTCAGGCGCTCACAGATACGGTAGCAGACAGTGTTTTCAGTCTCGCTGTCACCCCAGTCTACAGTGGTGAGCATCTTTACGGCCTCGGTTACGTGAGAGACGGTAAAGATATGGAACTTGCCATCGCGTACGGCCTTGATTACCGATGGACGCAGTACCAGCTGGTTGACGCAGGAGCTTGGGATGATCACACCCTGAGTTCCGGTAAAGCCATGCAGACGGCACACACGGTAGAAGCCTTCGATTTTCTCGTTTACGCCACCTACAGCCTGCACATCGCCAAACTGATCCACAGCGCCGGTTACTGCCAGGTCCTGACGTACAGGAACGCCTGCCAGTACCGAGATCACGGCACAAAGGCCGGTCAGGCTGGCACTGTCGCCGTCTACTTCACTGTAGCTCTGCTCAAATACCAGACTTGCTGAAACCGGAAGTGGCTGCTCAGCGCCAAATTCCTTGGTCAGGAAGCCATTGATAATCATCATGGCCTTGGCATGAATCTGACCTGCCAGTTCAGCCTTGCGCTCGATGTCGATAACATCGCCCTCGCCACCGGCACGCAGGGTGGCCGTGATACGAACAGGCTCACCATATTCATAATTGGTACCCAGAGTCTCGATAACGGACAGACCGTTAATCTGACCTACTACAGCACCCTTAGTAGCTACCAGCAGCTGGCGGTCACGGTGCTCGCGCAGACTGGATTCGGCAAGGTAGTTATTTCGAAAATCATTGGCGCCCAGAGCCTTGAGCATGTGGCGGCGGCCAACATGAGGATTTCTCAGGCTTTCAGGGAGCACTGAGGCGTCATCACTGGTGGCTGTATCCTCATCAGCAAGGCCAAGGGCTGAGGCATGAGCCTGCACAGCCATCTGAGCCTGCATGTCGAGATCAGCATTAACTACAGCACGGTTAAAGCGCTGCTGCCAGTCCTGCCATGCATAGCGGCTGGCCTCATAAATAAGGCCCTTTAAAGGCACTTCAGGCAGGCCTATGTAGCGACGATCACCGCTTAATCTGCAGCTGTAGGCAGCCAGTACCGCAAGAGCATCGCGGTCAAAAGGCAGCAGCAGACGGCCGTCACTGTCATTAGTCTGATACCAGCTGATAAGGCCGGCCAGAGTCTGCAGAGCCCCGATTACTGAGAACTCCAGCACAATGTCAGCATGAATGGCATTATCAAGCACAGGCCATAACATGCTCAGCTGAGCCACATCGGTGGCATTGCCTACCAGAATCAGCTTGAGCGCGCTGTTCTGAGCAAGACAGGCCTCAACCATGCCCAGCCACTTTGGATGGTCAATAAGGTGGATGCAAGGCATGATGACGACATTGAGTCTGGTGCCCGGGGCATCCTTGCCACCTGTCTCCCCCTCAGAGCTGATTTGACCTGCCTGAGGAGCAGCCAGCTTGCCCAGCAGCTCACGTAAGGAGCGATGATCGCTGCGACTGTCGGAGCTACGGTCGCCACGTCCGGAGCTCGGCTCGCTGCGCTCGGTTCGGCCAGCTGCAGCGGCGCTGTCAGCCGAACCGCCGGCAGTTAAGATACCGTCGACGCTGTCATCGCCAAAAAGCTCAAATTTGGAAGGTGCATAAGCAACTGTTGGCTCAATGCCGGTAAGCTCACGCACCATATCAGAGGCCACAGCAAAAGGATCGACGCTGCTGCTGGCACACAGCACCAGCATGCGCTCACGGTTCAGGGCAAAAAGGCCCTTCATGGCATTACGCGCACGCAGCTGCAGTGAGGCAAAAGAGCGCGGACGAATCAGAGTGGACAGCTGCAGCTGACGCTTTTGCTCAGCTCCAGCTCCGTCACCTGTGCCGGCTTCAGGCACAGATCCGCCTGCCGGGCTGGCTGCTGCCTCCCCGCTATCCTCATCTTGAGCCTCTTCAAGCTCAGCATCATCAAGGACATCATCATCCTGCTCATCGTCGGCATCAGCGCTGTCTGCATCAGCATCAGCGCTGACTGCTGCAGCGGCGGCCGCAGCGGCGGCCGGAGCGGCAGCTGGCGCAGCTCCGGCAGCGGTACGGCCAGGCTGGTCGCACACAGAGCCGCTGAGCTCTACTGTGCCTGATACCTTTGAGCTCTGTGCAGAGCTGCTGTCTGCCTTACCAGTGCACTGTACACCCTCGGGACAGACCAGATACTCAGGAAAAACAGGATAAAGATCACTGTGCTCAAGCATCATGACACCCTTGATGATCTCTGAAGTTGAGCCGTCCTTGTGTTTGAACTTAACTGTTTGCAAGAACAACCTCGTAAATTCCGTCTAACTGGCGGTAGCGCTCGGCCAGATCAAGACCATATCCGACGATAAAGCCCTCTTCGAGCTCAAAGGCATGGTAGGCAATGTCGATGTCTACAGCACGGCGCTCGTTCTTGTTAATACATACGGCGATTTTTACGCTGCGTGCGCCCAGATCATACATGTGGGCTACGATTTCCTTCATGGTCAGACCGGTATCGACCACGTCCTCAACAATCAGAACGTCACGTCCTTTCATGTCAAGCTCCACATCCTTGGTGAACTTTACGGTACCGCTGGTGGAAGTGCCGTCGCCATAGGAACTGGCACGAAGAGTGTCAATGCACATGTTCTCATTGTCGATAGCGCGGATAAGATCAGCAAAGAAAGGAATAGCTCCCTTGAGAATGCACACGGCGCACAGATTCCTGTCTTTGTAATCCTCGGTGATCTGTCTGCCCATGGCGGCGATACGTTCCTGAAGCATATCCCTGGTGAATAAAGGAATAAGTTCTTTGACTTGTGGTTCGCTCATACAAAATTTCCTCAGCTGGGAACGGAACTCTCTAACCATCCCCTTGACTTCACCTGGGCAAAAGATCCGATGAGAATACTGTTTTCGCCTGCTCTGCCCGCTCAGTCAGGGCATAAATAAATTGCGATATTATAGCCCTAAAGCCCTCTGCAAGTCACTTAAAATCGGCGTAACTACGCCCATGCCACGCCAATTTTCCCGGCCGGCAACACCCGGCTTCCCATCCCCTGCAAAGCCCCTGAACCACGCTCACTTAAAAGCACGTAAATATCAAGCACTACAGCCGGCCAGGGCCATCGCGCTCATCACTGCACCACCACCTTACCAGACAGATCAAGCTGCGCTCGGAGCTGTCTGTGACATTCCAGCCTGTACCGGCGTCGCCCAGCCGGGCACAGCCGGCCTGGGCCATCGCGCTCGTCTCTGCACCACCACCTTACCAGACAGAACAAGCTGCGCTCGGAGCTGTCTGTGACATTCCAGCCTGTCCCGGCGTCGCCCTGCCGGACACAGCCGGCCATGCAGCGCTTCCCTGGCATTGCCATGCCATGCCCGCGCACACCTGGCAATAACAGGCAATCCGTCCGCCAGGCAAAGCACGGGCATTTACAGGCTCTTAACAGGGCCTGCCCGGCTGTGCGCTGCATGGTTTGCCTGGGGCTGCCATGGTCAGATCGGGGCTGTCCCTGCCATGCATGACATTGAATTTATGAGCCGTGGCGGGAGAGTTCCCCAGAGCTGCCGGGAAGTGGGTGGCAGACATTTTGTCCAGAAATTGATGTAAATAAATGGCGGCAAAAACTGCTTTGCCACTGCGGCAAAAAGGCAAGTTTTACCGTACAGAGGCATCAATCTGTTTACACTCATTTACAACTTTATTTACATCTGGATACAGAATGACTTTGCTTTTGTCCATACAGCTAAAGGTTTTTGCCACTTTACCAGTTACATGCATAGTTGCATCAATACAGATCTGGCACTGTGTGTGCTAAGTAGTCAACAGGCAGTATTTAGCTTTTGCTTACATACTTCAAGCTAACAAGCTTAATTGCGCAGTCTGATGCGCGGCAGATTACCTTAAACCCCAGGATGGCTCTTGTCATCCCACTCTGTCATAAGAAACAGGCTTCGTGATAACTGATTTTCTGTGTCCGTAGTCCAAGCCAGCCGCAGTGTATTCAGTCGTGGATACGCAGGTTGATACGGTCGCATCCACCTGAGCTTGAACTGTCACTACCCATTCATTTTTCTTCAGCAGACTGCTTTTGAGCAAAATCTCAGGCTGCACTGCAGTGCCATATTAAGTCGCAGGCTCCGGCTTTCGTCCTTGATTCGTGCCCTGTAATGACTGACCTGAACTGCCTGAAGACAGGGGCCGTCTGGCCGTGGTTATGTTACCTGTACCATGGCAGGCACAGTATGTTCACAAAATGATTATGTAATCATAATGTGAATGTGCCAGAGTAAGACCGAACCCTGAGGTTATGAAAAATGAGGCTGATAACAGGCCAGGTGTAATTCCTGAGTATCGCAGCGGCTATGTGATGCACTTAATCTTCCCCATCTGCCAGAGAGCCATGGGCTCCTGTGCAGCACCTACATAACGGAGAAGTACTATGATCAACATGAATATTGGCGGTCAGTTAGTTTCCAACCAGGGCGGCGTCAAAGGCATGCAGCTCAACTTCAAGCTTAACCAGCCAGGCGCAGCTGGCATGCAGGACCCTCAGAGCCCGCTGCAGATGCGCGCTGCTCAGGCTGCAGCCCGCACCAGCCTTGATGCTGAGTTTGAGCTTATCCACGAAGAGAATGCCATGTCCAATGCCAATCTCTTAAGCAAGCTCTCCTACACAGTAGAGACCGGCTCTGAAAGCCAGGACTTTGCCAACTACATCCGCGCATTCTCCCTCGATGGCGAAGGCTTCCGCTCCCTGAATGACTACGACGTTGAAGGTATCGTTAACACTGTAGCTGCCCGCTACACTGCCTTAAGTGAGCAGATTTCCTCCGGCAAGTTCTCCGATGAGACCAAGGCCAAGATGCAGGAAGAGCTCGACCGTCAGTTAGAGGCCGGCTTAAAGGATCTCGGCGCTGACTTCGGTACTGCAGCTCAGGGTCTGTTTGATTCTCTGGGTATGAGTAACGGCGGCAAGGATGCCGGCAATGCCCTGGTAGAATTCGTAAAGCAGAAGAAGGACGATTTCCTCAACTTCCTGAGCACCTCTGAGGGCAAGGAGTACTTAAAGCAGGCTCAGGCTGAAAGCCCTGATGTCAAGCTCAACTCCGATGACAACGCCCTTGCCAAGGTACTGCTCCGTCACGAGGCTCAGGTACGTCTTGACAAGAAGAAGACCGAGGAAGAGAACGCTCTGGCTGCTGCCAAAGAAGCTGAGAAAACCGGCAAGCTCCCTGAGAAGAAAGACATTGAAGAGGCCGACAAGAAGGGCAGCACCACCTTCTCCCTGGCTGATCTCAAGTCCATGGGCAAGCTCCAGTCCGCCCTGTCCTCTTTTGTTAACGATGACACTTCCATCACCGAAGAGCAGCTGGGCTACCAGATGGGTCTGACCTACGTTAAGGCTCAGGAAGTTCTCAAGAACAACGGCGCTTCCAGTTACATGACCGAGCTCTTTGACAAGAACTTCGAGAACTTCGTTGACTCCAAGGTCAAGTCCTTCAATGAGGTCTTAAAGGCCAAGCAGGAAGAGGCCGAAGAGCTCTCCGGCTCCTCCGCAGAAGCCTACAAGGAGTTCAGCACAAAGAACGTAATGGACGCCTTTAACGCCACCCGTGGTGTTTACGATGCTACCGGCAATGCCTCCGATGCCGTGGTTAACGGCTTTGAGATCGTCAAGGAGAGCTTCCTTGCCAACCAGGCCAGCAACGCCAACACTATCCGTTACAAGAACGACAGCTTCTTCAGCAGCTTCTACAACGGCGATAAGGACAATCAGGCTTACGACATGGGCCTGTCCACATTCCGCCGCTACCACAACAATATCAACCGCGTGTAATACACTCAGCTGTTGATATGACCAGCCCCTGACCTGCCCGGCAGGACAGGGAGCTGCCCCAGGGCTCCCCGGGAACATATGAAATTTCATATGACCTCAGGGAGCCCTGTTCATTTATGCACGGCCCGGCGCAAGACCGTCGCCCCGGCACTGGCCTCCAGGCTCAGGCATAATCCCTGATGCCTGAGCCTGGAGGCCAGGGCCGGACCGGTGGCGGCCCGGCGCAAGACCGGTGGCTTAAGGGCACGCACCGGGGCTGTCCTGGCGCCGGGACCGCACCTGCGCACCGTGCCCAGATGAAATGTTTTTGCTGTGTCCAGGTCTGTGCTAATCATCATGACTCATTATGTAGTCATCCTTAACGCCCCTGACATCAGCTCAGGGCTCACCCCAGCCTTAAGAGCTGGCTTTAAAGAGGGCAGTTAGCAGGCCTTAAATTCCTTAAGTTCAGGAAAAGCGATAACGCCACCAGCAGCGCGCCCTGGTGCGGCTGCTGCCTGCGGCGCAGCCTGAGCATGCAGCGCCCATGGCCGCGCCATGGTGCTGCATGCCCGGTGTCTGCCTTCACATGCTCATGCTGCCGGCAGTATCAGTAACTGCCGCTTACATGTGCCCGGACACAGCAAGGGCACACATAGATTTCCGTCCCCTTGATATCGGGGGTAAAGTTAACTATCTTGCAGCTGTTAGTATCATTTTTGGGAGAGATCATGATCAAGTCAAACAAGAGTTCCCGTCTGTCTTCTCTTAGCAAAGCTGTTACCACCGCTCTGGCCGGTGCAGTTTTAAGTGCCGGCATGCTGGCCTTCCCTGCCGGCGCTGCTGACAAGGCACCTGAGATCAAAGAGATCGAGCGTATTGCTTTTGAGTACCGCGAGGAGGCTCCAAAATTTATGGCTGAATATGACTCAATGGACAAGGTCAATGCCTTCAACAAGTCGGCTGCTGACACCATGAAGTTTACCGACATCAAGCCAAAGCTCATCAAGGTCAAGAGCGAGCTTGACGGCACTGAAATTGAGGTCGCCCTGTATGAGCCTCAGTTCTGTGAGAAGTCCACTGCCACCTGCCCTGTTTACAAGGAAGGTGAGCGCAAGGGCATCCGCCGTGCCGACCGTCCTCTCATTCTCTTCAGCCACGGTGGCGGCTATCTGTTCCGCACTGCCTACTATGAGGCTGCCCACATGCAGATGATTGCCAACACCACTCAGTCTCTGGTTGCCGTACCACGCTACCGTCTGAGCTCTGAAAAGCCATTCCCTGCAGCTCTGGTTGACAGCTACAGCGCTCTTGATTACCTGTATAACAACGCAGCCGAATACAGGATTGATCAGGACCACATCTTCTTATGGGGTGAAAGCGCCGGTGGTAACCTGGCTGCCGGTCTTGCTCTGTACAACCGCGATCATTACGACTTCCCAATTGCCGCTCAGATTCTCTTTGCCCCTATGCTTGACTACCGTACCGGCACCGACAAGAGCCCTTACAAGTCAACTGTAGCCGGTGAGGTTACCTGGACTGCAAAGAGCAATGCCTTTGCCTGGAGCCAGTATGGCAATCCTGAGGAAGTTTCCAGGATGGGTCCGGATCCACGTAAGAAGATGATCTCAAAGACCGATTACATGGGCTATTTCTCCCCTGTAATGGCTCAGGACAAGAGCCGTCTGCCTGCAACCTACATCTTTGTCGGTGACATTGACCTCTTTGCTCAGGAATCAGTAAGCTACGCCAACGATCTGCTCAACGCCAATGTTCCTGTTGATCTCAACGTATCTGAGGGTCTGTTCCACTGGTTCGACCGTGCCAGCGCCGATGCTGAGCGTACCAGCGAGTACTATGACTCCATCTTCAGTTACTTTAAACGTCACCTCAACTACTAATCATGTCTGGCCTGCCACGGGCACAGCCATGACAGGGACGGCCTGCTCATCATGATCTGGCCCTCCTGAAAAGCACAAAGAGGTCTGTCCCTCATGCAGGGACAGACCTCTTTTGTTTGCGCCGCGCCTGCGGCGCGCGGCTGCCGCCAGGCCCAGTGCCAGCCAGTCTGGCCATGGCAGAGCATACGAAAAGGCCCTGCACTGGGCAGGGCCTGGTAATTACTTGAAGAGGCGGTTGTTGATGCGGTATCTCTCGTAATCAAAGAGAACCTTGGCGGCCTCTGCAATGGCAGTTTCGCCGTAAATCTGGGTACGGTTGAGCGGGCCCTTGATGTTGCGGGCTGAAATAGCCATAACCACACGCTGACCACGGTACTCAATCAGGGCCAGATCCTGAACAACAGGACGCTGCTGGCGGGTGTCAAGATAACCTGATGAACCGGCCTGAGAGTAGATCAGGGTGCTGTTGATAATTTCCTGCTTTTCTGAATCCAGAGACTCACGGACGCCCTTTTGAATGAGGTTTCGGGTGTACTGATTGGACTGCAGCATGTCGTATACAGTCTGACGGGCCTGAGGGTTGACACTCTTGTCCTGGGTAAATGCAGCCATCATACGGGCGCTCTGATATAAAGGAGCGGTATTGCTGTCAGTAAGAATTGGACTTAAAACCTGGTCAACCTCAGTTACCTTGTATTTTATGTCCTTGACACCCTGAGTCTGGGCAAAAACCTCGAGGGTCTTGAGCGAGCCCAGATAATCAACGAGTACGCTGAAAGCATTAGGATCGTTTAAGGACAGAGCATAATGCAGCAGCTCACCAATACTGGACTGTACGGCATTGCCATCGTTAACACCGGCGCCTACAGACAGAGGGCTGGTGTTTACCTTCAGGGACTTGGCGTTGGCACGGGCTTCGGCACGGGCCTGCTCGGTATTACCACTTTTGAGCTGCTTGGCGGCACTGGCAAGGGCGGCCTTACGCTTGGCCTTGTCACGGCGTGCTGCAAGGCTGTTAGGGTCACCTGCAAAACCACCGTCAAGGCCATTGAGACGGCTGTTATACAGAGACTCAACGAAAGGAGAAGGCACGTCACGGTTGAGACGGTTGAAGTTAAAGGTAATTGGCTGTGAAGTATCCTCACCGCGCACACTCATCAGAGCTGCAGTGGCATAGGCCAGCTGGAAGTTACTGAAACCAAGAAGAGGATATGGACTGTTGTCCTTGAGGGCCACGAGGCCATGCTGGTCAAACATGGCAAAGCCCAGCTCACCGCCCAGTTCCTTTTCAATACGGGCAATCTTGTCGTGAATCCACTCAATATCTCTTACTGAGGAGACGAAGAATACGTCCTTTTCCTTAGGCATGCGGCGGTAGTCAGCCTCATGAGGGGCAAAATCGCCAAAAGGAAGATATGAAGGATCCTCATCGAGCTTGCGTGAGCGCTCGAGATCGTAGCGGGCCAGACGGTTTTCCTCATCGTTAAGACGACGACGGTGCTCGGCTTCGGCACGGGCCTGACGCTGCTCGGCCTTTACCTTTTCAGGAATATTAACCTTGCCGGTAAGCGGATCGTAGTATGGGGAAGCAAGCGGATCCTCTTTTTCCACCATAGAGCTTTCTGGCTCGGTATTGATTACCGGATTCTGGTAGTGACCGTTGCCATGGCCAATGTATTTCTTGTTGGCAGCGTAATTAACAGCCAGATTTGGGGCAGGAACATTGATAGCACCGGTCTGAATAACCAGATTGATACGGTTTTCAGCCTCACTTTGCTCTGAGTAGAACCAGTTGTGCTTGTGCTTGATACGCTGGATAAATTCTTCTGTGCCCTGACCAAGACCAGGAACGGCTGAGGCGGCAGCTACAGCTGCAGCTACAGCAGAGGTACCCTGATTCACATACTGGGCACCATAGCCTGGACCTGCGTCCTGATTCTGGCGGGCCTGGGCAGCACGCTGCTGGGCCTGAGCGGCGGCGGCACGCTGCTGGGCCTGAGCCTGCAGGGCGGCACGCTGCTGTGCCTGGGCAGCTGCGGCGCGTTGCTGAGCCTGAGCCTGCTGCTGGGCAATGGCCTGCTGTTGAGCCATGCGCAGCTGCTGGACCTGCTCAGCAGTCAGCTGCTGAGGCTGCCCCTGCTGGGCACGGGCCTGCTGGGCAGCCATGGCCTGTTGCTGAGCCTGCTGCTGTGCAAGGGCCTGCTGCTGAGCCTGCTGCTGTGCAAGAGCCTGCTGCTGAGCCTGCTGCTGTGCAAGAGCCTGCTGCTGAGCCATGCGCAGCTGCTGGGCCTGCTCGGCTGTCATCTGCTGAGGCTGACCCTGCTGGGCAATTGCCTGCTGGCGGGCCAGAGCCTGCTGCTGGGCTGAGTTCATGTACTGACCGTACTGTGCAGCCGGCTGAGCATAGCTGCGCTGCTGACCTTGCTGACCTGCCTGAACCACAGGCTGACCGGCACGGGCTGCCTGAGCGGCCTGCAGGGCGGCGGCTGGAGCCTGCTGGACATAATTAATCGGGGCCTGGCCCTGGCTGTTGTCAGCATCGCCCGGGGCTGCCTGAGCAGCTGCGCTCACACAGACAGCAGGCATGGCAAGAGCCAGCATGCAGGCACGGGACAGTCTGCTGAGCACTGGACGCTCAGCAATGTGCTTTGCATGGATATGACTGGTCTTTGAATGACTGCCTTTATCTAAGCCCTGCATGGTGTTCTCCTATTTTGTTACAACAGCTAAATTATCAAAATTGCGGTCAGCACAGGCTGCACTCAATCAGGCCGGCCTTGTGACCATGTCCAGCAGCCAGCTGCAGACTGCAGACTGCAGACTGGCCGCCAGGGGAGGCCCCGATGAGCGGCCCTGACTGGCACAGCCCGGGGCGTCAGGTGTGAGTGTATTCTGCTTTGAGGTACAGCACTCTTATGCTGTACTGTAATCAGGCATGGGCTGTGTGAGCCAGCTCTGTCAGTGTTGGTATTTTAACGCCCTGACGGGCCTGCGCATTAACGTGGAAACGATATTTTTCTGATGCATGCCGCCTTTCGGGGCAAAAATCACAGTTATGCAGAAAAAAAAGCTGACCTGCGTTGCATCCTGAACGCGTAAAAAATCAGTCAGGCCATCCTGTGCGAACGTCCTTAAACTGATAAGCAGTGATGACAGCAACTTAAGGCGCGGGCCATTGCACTGTATACCATGGGCCCAGCGTACCTGATACGGAGCATCGAAATCCTGAGGAGCAGGACTTCAGACTTGCGTGCTGAGGGCACAGCTCGGACAGTGCCAGATTCCAGACACAATGATGCCATAGCAGTGTTAAGAGCAAGGTATGTGCCTGATTTGCAGGCTTGAGAGGGGAATTTGCAGGAGGGATGGGACAGCCTCTCTGGCTTGATGGGACGGCCTCCCTGGCTTGATGGGACGGCCTCCCTGGCTCGACTGGCCAGTCTTACTGGCCTGCCCGGCCGGCAGGCCGTCAGCGCTGCCGGAACGGCTGAGCTGGCGACCGGGCAGGTCCCAGCCGTCAGGAGGGCTGCGCTTGCGGTCCTTATGACGGGCTTGGTTTACTGATATCAGTCAAACTCGAAGGAGTAGACCAGATCGACGGCCTGGTCGATGCTGGAGACGAATTCGGCGTAGAGATTCCGAACGAGCTCGTAGCGTACCTTGAACTCACCTACAGCTGAGAATACGCCATAGCCATATGACAGACGCAGACGGCGGTTGATATAGCCCTGAACGGCTACCTGCATCTCATCGCCTGTGCCCTGAGTGGCAAGCTGTACGTCCTGAACGCCAAAGGAGCCGGCTACAGCCTGAGCTACACCTGAAAGTCCGGATACGCCCAGACCAAGGAGCATATTGGAGTTGTTAGAGTCCTGATTAATCGAGGTCTTATCAAGTCCGTGACCGTACAGAATGTAGGAGAGAATCTCGTTTTCTGACATCACTGGCCTTGAGAACAGCTTGATTTCAGGGGAGTTTGCAGTTCCAAGTACGCGGGCACCGACAGTTACATCGCTTTCAAGATAGTCAGGATCGGCTACTACCTCGATATTGAGATTTGGATCGGCAATATCATCAAAGAACATGATACGTGCATGGGCAAACTCAAACTTGCGTCCGTAAATATCGGCTGTGCCGTCAATCACGTTGATTTCACCATTGGCCTTGACGGCGGCATCGCTGACCTTCTTGGTAATCCTGATGCCGCCACCAAGATTGCCCTTGACCATGCCCATGGCAGTAAACCTGACGTCATCGCCAAAGCCCACACCAATATTGATGGAGCTCTTAAATGGAGCAGAAGGTGCCTTCATCAGTGCCTGAGTACCGTTAACCGGCACCAGAATCTCATCTGAGCTTACCGAGGTGCCGCTTGAGCCTGCTGAGGCTACTGAGATAGCTGCACGTGGAATATTGACCGTTCCTGAGATATCCATAATATCGCCCAGCTTTACTGACGTATCGATATCAGCATAGGCAATACCGTAGCCTACGA
The DNA here is from genome assembly GCF_023050955.1 of Anaerobiospirillum sp. NML120511. Lineage (NCBI taxonomy): Bacteria > Pseudomonadati > Pseudomonadota > Gammaproteobacteria > Aeromonadales > Succinivibrionaceae > Anaerobiospirillum > Anaerobiospirillum sp. NML120511. The sequence goes on along the minus strand of NZ_JALKIK010000037.1, from coordinate 33,345 downwards.
GGAATACAGGCAGCTCTTTGGCACGGGCAAAAAGAGATCCGTTGGCACCGGAAGACCAGTCCAGATCGCCTCCGAGTTTGAGCTCGCCACCATTGAGTACTACCTTGCCATCAAGCACGCCTGACTGACCATTGAGTTTCATGGTCAGATCAAAATCGTTTACCTGACCTACGTCATAACGGGGTACGGCCGATCCCTTTGATGTGATGGTGCCATGTACCATAGGACGGGCAATGGTTCCGGCAAAGACAGTATCAACATTGGTAAAGCCCTTGAGCTCGGTAAAGCTCTGGCCAATGTTGGAAATGCTCTCCAGATCAAAATCCTTAATCCTGAAGAAGCCGCCCAGCCTGCCTGCTCCGGCCGGATCACTGATATCAAGCACGGCATCAATCTGACCACGGTTGTTTCGCAAATCGATATCAAGCTCAGTATGCATCAGTTCACGGGTAATATGGGCGTTTAAGGCCATGTGGTCGTAAACGAAACCGGCTCCGGCTGTGGAGAACACTACACCCTTGTCACTGTTGACCGCTACCTTGATATCAGGTTTGCCATTTTTCATTAACAGCGAGGCATCCACATTCAGTGGTACCTGCATCTTGATACTGTCAGGGAAGAGGTCCTTGAGCGAATTGAGATTGAAGTTCTGTACAGTCAGATGACTGCGGGCATCTGTACTGGTAAAAGTGGTCTCGGCAATCTTAAGCTCACCAATTTCACCCTTGAGCTCTACAGGGGTGATGTGACCTTCGATATTGCCATAGTCAATTTCAGCATAGACAGGATTTACCAGCGAAAGAGAGCCAGAAGACTCACTGAAGAAATACAGTTCAAGCAGATTGGCATTGTAGCGTGAGGCCGGGAAGTCCAGACTGCCGTCCACATTGACATAGGCTGCAGCCACACCGCTGCAGTTGGCTGAAATGGAGTGACGCAGCGGAGTGCCGGAAACGTCAATGAAACACTGACGTGACGGAGCCACACTCTTTGACCAGCGTACACGATCGGCAAGAGCGGTAAAGTTGAGCGCACGGGTCTGCATATTAAAGCTCGAGTTAAAGACCAGACTGCGTATTCTGGACTCACCCGTACTTAAAACAGGCACCGATCCTGAGATATCAAAGTTCAGATCAGAAAGATTACCCGAGCTGGTAACGTAGGCCGACATGGATCCATGTACAGCAGGTGAGAGCTTGTGCAGATCCTTGAGGTCAACAATGAGATTAAGGTCAGCACCACGGCCGGTTACCTGGCCCTCGGCCAGAATGACATTGTCAGCCTGAGTGAACTTGATAAGCTCAACACGGAAACCCTGATGAATATCTCCTACCACATCGGTGATGTTGAGACTGGCCTGATGTCCGTTTATGAAGAGATCGCCTCTGATATGACGGATATTGGTCATGATCTCAGGCAGATCCCTGCTGATTACTGTTCTCAGGAAATTATCCTGATCGTCAGCAGCATCCTCTGGAGCTGCTTCATTTACAAAGCGTACTGCATCAATGTACTCCTGACGGGTAATGAGCATGTCATATGGACCATCAGGTACGCCATCGGCAAGCAGGTAAGGTTTGGAAATAGGACGTACGGCAGCCAGAGACTGACCTGAACGAACAGCATCAACAGCCTTTGATGTGGCTACATGACGGGCAGTTTCAATATTGGCGCTGATACCGGCCAGAAGCTGCTCTTCGGCACTGTCAGCTGTGGCAGCCACTACTGTTGCTCCACGGCCGCCTCTGCCAGCAGCCCCGGCTCCGGCACCACCGGTGCTGCTGCCGGCAGCTGCCGCGCCGCTGTCCCTGCGTGATGACTTGCCACGGGCAGAAGAGTTTAAGACAGTGGTATTGCCACTGGTGCTGACCGATCCTGATCGAATCTGAGCAAAGAGACGCTGCTCAATGGTGTCGGCATCAAAATCCTCAATTCTGGCAGCACTCTTAGGGATACGGTTGTCCAGATAGGCAGGTTCACTGGCAATGGACACAGCGCTGCGACCAGTCTCTTTCTGATTGAGAATGGCTACAAAATCACCATCGATCTTGAGCGCGCCCTTGAGCATTGGTGAGAGGAAACCTGCATCCTTGACCTGAGCAAAGACACGGGCATCAGCACCAAGGACCTTGCCATAGAAAAAGTCGCCACGGACACTGGCCTTTACCGGCTCACCAAGATAGGTGCCGTTAACCTCAAACTTCTCGATATGGCTCTTTTCATAGGAGATCTGCGCCTTGACATCAGATTTGACATTCTTGAAGTCAAAGCCGGAAATAAGTGCCTTGAGATCCACATCCACACCGTCAAGCAGATTGCCTGCAGTGTGCAGATCGATAGAGCGGGCATTGACCAGAGGGTCACCAAAAACAGGCCAGGTAAAGTCGCGGGTCCTGAGGCTGACAGTAATAGGCAGAGCCGCTGAGAGCACATTGGCGTGAACATTGAGCTCGGAAGTGCCGCCCAGATTGAGGGTACTTCTTACTTTCAGGTCAGTAAGATTGCCTGATACTCTGAAATCACCATTGAGGCCATAGAGCAGTCCCTGCATAAAATCATGGGTAATGTCGTTCTTAAAACCCTCGCCCTCAAGTACGAAATTGAGGTCATAGTAGTTGTTAAGATCGAGATCACCTGAGGCATGGACAGTACCGAACTCATGGCTCAGATCGATGTTGTAAATCTTGAGATTGGTATCAAACCAGGAGGCATTAAAGGAAATGTCAGCCTGACGGGTATCAAAACCCTCCTGGTAGTAGCGCACCTTGCGCGCATTGAAATTGTCCACCTCAATATTAAAAGGCAGAACTACCTTTGCCAGGGTTTCAATACGGCCATCGCCAGAACCAAATTCCTTGATAAGAGCCTTGGGATTGTCACCCTCAATGGCTTTGGCAACCACTTTCTGGCTGCGCTCATCAGTCATCAGACGGGCCGCCTGAGCCACACTGCTGGCCGTTGAGCCGGATACGGCATCCACGTCGACATTACCTGAGCTCTTGCCATCGCTGACCTGACGATTGGCCTCAGCCACAGCTGCCAGCGCAGACTTGCCGGCCGCCCTGGCTACGGCACCGCTGGTGCTGGTGATGCCACTTTCAACACTGACCGCACCCTCAGGATCAGCAGACCCCTGTGCATTATCCTGAGCTGCAGCCTGCTCCCCATCAGCAGCCGGAGGGGCACTGTAGCCAGCAGCGCCAGCCCCAAAGTCCCCCACGGAGCCAGTCCCGGCGTCAGCGGCGGCGGCCAGAGCTGCAGCAGCAGCCGCAGCCCTTGCTACCCTTTTTTCAGACCAGGTAGCCGGAGCGCTGGAGCCGGGATGATCAGGCACACCGGTAATATCGGTAGGAGCGAAGGTAGCAGGAATACGAGGCAGATCAGTGCTCAGACGTGGTCTGATATTAAGAGGTGCGGCACTTAAAGCTGTATTAAATGAGGCGTGATCGCAGCTGTCAGCTGTGCAGATATGGCTGGCCGCCAGAGCTGCGGCATGAGCGTTGACCTTATCAAGCAGTGAGGACTCAAAATCATCACTGTTGCGACGGGTAACTGATTCTTTGAGGGCTACCGGGCTGGTGCGCGGGTCGACAATGGCAGGACGCAGATTGACAAAGGCCGGCACAGGAGCACGGTTAAGCAGAGCTGACTCCATGGCGTCAGCAAAGAGCTCAGGGTCTGAGTACACCAGACCTGGGCGTAATAAAGACAGGGAATCGTTGACGCGACGGGCATTGCTCATGGAGGCGTCGCTGTTGTCGTGACGCTGATAGAAGCCGCTGCCGGCAACGCTGGCAGAACCGGTGGCACCAGCTGCGCCCGTGGCCTCTGCGCTGCCAGCAAACTGGGAGTCAAGGCTGCCCAGCAGCTTATCTTCAGTGCGCTGAGCACGGCGCTGCTGCTCGTTGTGCACCAGCAGCATTTCTACGCTCTTACCCTGCTGAGCGGCCTGAACCAGGGCGGCTACCGAGTCTTCGAGCTTCTGACCGCTGAGCACGTTGCCATCAATGCTGATGGCCAGCTGCTGATCGGCAAGTGCAGCTGCCTGAGCCTGCTGCTGATCGTAGGCTACATCATTGAAATTCTTGAGGTGTACGTCGATCACGTCCACATCAGTATTGCGGGTACCCAGATTGTCTTTATGGGCCCACAGAGCTGATTGAAGATCATTGATTTCCACGTCCACAATCATGGAGCGGAAAGCAAAGTCACTGATATGGAAGTTATCGATTTCGATATCTACAGGGAAGCTCAGACGGAAAGGAGGCTCGTTGGGATCAACAGGCTCTTCAGGGACCTTTGGTCCGTTAAAGAGCTGATCGTACAGAGCGACGCCCAGATTTGAGGCTTCAAGGGTATGAACCTTGAACATGCCCGAGGTCAGTTCGGTCAGATCGTAATCAAGGACCAGAGAGTCGGCATTGATGGCCACGATATCCTTGATATCTACCAGAGTCTCACCAAGCTGCAGGCCCTCAAGCACCGATCCTGACTGGATAGTGGTATCAATAATGATGGACTCAGGAATAAAGGCATTGGCAATATCAAGAGCCTGACGGGCACCATTGAGCGTACCGAGGAAATAGTACAGCACGGCCATAAGTACCATCAGCAGGATCATAAAAGGCATCAATACCCATTTGCACAGGCGGCGGCAGCAGCCACGGCGCCTGCCGGTGCCATTGCTGATGATGATATCGTCACTGATCCTGGTGCTGCGTTCACCTGATTTGCCTTTTCCTGCTGCAGGCTCACTTTCTGCCGAGAGCCCTTTTAACAGGCGTGAGTGTGCGTGGCGCTCATTTTCATGAGCACCGCTGTCACGGCCGCCTGGGGCTTTGTTCTCAGTAGATGTAGCTTTTGCCATGCCTAGAACTCTGGTCCGAAAGCAAAGTGTAAGTGGTAATTGGTTTCCTGATTGCTCTGAATACCGGCTGCCACGTCAACACGGACAATGCCGTATGGTGACAGGAAACGGTAGCCTATGCCCGGGCCCCAGAGAATATCGTCTTCATAGTCATCTGTTGCCATGCCGGCATCAAGAAAGAGGGCCAGACGGGAGCTTGGGACACCAAAAGGAAACTGGATTTCTGCTGTACCTGCTGTGAGGTACTTTGCACCCTTAAGACCTGAACCGTCAGGCTGTAAAGGAGCACGGTCACGGTAGCCAAAACCACGGATGGAATTATCACCGCCGGCAAAAAAGCGCAGGCTTGGTGGCAGGCTGTCAGCATCTTTTCCCATGTTCACGCCCTGCTCGGCACGAAAGAGGAAACGTGAATTTTCCGTAAGGGAAATAATGCCGCGATAGGTGCCTTTTAACTGAACAAAGCTGTCATCAGAAATGCCACGTGAAGCACCTGATGCCTCAAGCTTGATGGAGTAACCGCGTGACGGGTCAAAACCGCCTGAGCTTTCACGGCGGCTTAAGGTCAGGGCAGGAATGAGGTTAAGTGCATAGTCCTCCTCACTTCCCTGAGAATAGTCTTCATACTCAAGACGCAGGGCATAATCTCGACGCCAGCTGCCTGTTTCATTGGCCACATAGTGAATGGAGAACTCGGAGCGATCAGACAGTGTGTCATTGAGATCGGTATGAGTCTGCGAGGCATTTACCGTGTAGTAGTCAAGATTAGGGTCTTTGCGCGGGATCTTGTAGATCATGGTAGCGTTATGGGTATAACGCGTCAGAGTAGTCAGTGAGGAGAAAGAATCGCCTCTGTCATTGAGCAGTGGCTTGTTCCACTCTACGAGCACACGCGGGCCTTCGTCCGTGCTGTAACCGGCACCCAGACGGACATTGTTATCAGGACGGCGCTCCAGATGCATTTCCAGCGGAACTTCATAATTGCTGGCATTTTTGACATCAGGACGCACGTCTACTGAATTGTAGTAGCCTGTCTGGTTGAGAGCCGAAACAAAGGAGTTGATATCACGGGTGGAAAAGTCATCGCCCTTTTTAAACTTCTGCAGATTACGGCCTGGCAGGAAGAGACTGGCGGTGTTTTCATCCATGGTGATGTCACCGAATTTGTAGCGTTTGCCGCTGTCGTAAAGCAGCTCGATGTCGGCCATATTCTGATCCTGATAGACCAGAATGCGGGCAGAGGAGAATTTGCCGTCAAAAAAGCCCAGGGACAGAGCGGTCTGATGGATATCGCTCTTGAGCTTTTCATATTTGCCGTGATTGAGAATCTGATAGGACTTGAGATCGCTTTTGGCCATGATGTCCTGGAATACCAGGTAATCAAGACCCTCACCAAGGACCTCAACAGTGAAATTGCGGATATAAAGAGGCTTGCCCTGGTCAACGGAAATGACCACGGTACGATCTTCCTCTTTGGCACGATCAGGCAGAGTTACCTTGATCTTTGGATGGTAGTAGCCATAGGCACGCAGGGCTCTGGTAGTCACTTCCTCAAGTTCACGCACATAGAAAAAGGCGCGCTTCTTGGAAATAACAGCCATACCGCTTAAGTGAGCCTCAACATTCTGCAGCAGCTCACCTGAAATGCCCTCGACCTTGAAAGACACAGGATCGGTCACCAGAGACTCATGCTCAGGCAGATCACTGCTCGAGCAGGCGGACATGATGACGGCGGCCCCACCGGCAAGAGTACCGGCAAAGCACAGTCTTACAGCCAGGGCAACAGCAGCGGCAAGGCGGCCCGGCCGGAGCGCCGGCTTTGCCCCGGCTCCCGCCCCTGCCACGGCCGGGGCCGGTGCCGGGGCCGCCATGTCAGTGCACTCAACAGCTCTGGTGCAGTCATGATGGTGCTGCCTCAGGCAGTCGCTGTCAGAGGCGCTCATAATGGCGCAGTCACGATTAGTGCAGACCTGCAGATTCTCTTTCTGCAGCCCGTCCTTCTGACTGACTGACCCCATCATAAAGTTTTTGAGCATCAAAAATTGCCTCTTGCACCAGACTTTGAGATTAACCACCCGAGCATGATCCTGCACAGATCCTGATACTCAGGCCGCACATACAGATGTACTGTTGCGCACAAAAGCATCGTTTTTCGTAAGATTATGCCTGCTCATAAATACGACGGCCGAACTGGGCTGCAGCTCATTGTCAGCGTAAAACCACAGCTGAATTGCCGTGCAGCTCATTGTCAGATGTAAAACAAAGCATAATCACAGGCATATCACTGCTGTCAGCCTGTCACAGTAAACAGTAAAGCCATTTCATGTGCCGCTGTTACCGGCATTGCAGTCCGGCATGTAACAGACCGCTTAAAAGGTAATTTACGCAGCACCCTCAGCCCGTACCAGGCCAATGCTCCGGCTTTGTCGGCCCTGCAAGGACCTTTTGGGCCCTGCCGCAGTGGCGGCGCTGCGGCGGCCGCTGCAGATGCAACTGCAGGCAGTGGCTGCTGCAGGCTCTGCTACTGCAGACGCTGCATCTCGCGGCTTGCCAGGGTGGCAGCTGCGTCATTTGGATAATTCTGAATAACCAGCTGGAAGTAGCGCAGGGCTTTGTCAGTGTCACCCAGGAACTTGCTGATCATACCGAGCTTGTACAGGGCGTCAGGACGCTTCTGAGAGTCATTGTAGCGAGCTACATTGAGGAAGCTCAGGCGGGCCTGATCATACTGGGCCTGAGAGTACTGAACCTGACCGAGCCAGTACCAGGCATTTGGTGTAAGGGCATTGTCAGGATATTTCTCAACATAACTCTTAAAGGCACTCTGAGCGCCCTTGAGATCGTTTTGCTGCACCTTGGCATAAGCACCTTCATAGGCAATCTTGGCATCAGCATCCACGCCCTTGAGAGGTACGCTGTTACCTGAACCTGCAGGCTTGGCAGGAGCAACAGGGCCCTTGTTGTGAGCTGCCAGATTATCATTGCCCATTGGGGTCACAGGACCTGCACCGCCGGTGCCTTTGACGCCGCCGACACCGCCACCTGAGGCGGCAGTTGAGGATGATGAGGCGCCTGATCCTGAGGTATTACCCATTGGGATGTTAACCACAGTACCGCCTGAGGATGATGACACTGAACTGCCGGTGCCACGGGCTACCAGATAGCGCAGCTGCTCCATTTCACCTCTTAAGGTGGCAATGTCCTGCTGCAGCATGTAAATCTGATTCTGCTGAGACTGAATCTGTTTTTGTAAAGCGGCAGTATCGGCCATGGCCGGTGCTGACAAAGTCAGTACGGCAATTGCTAAAGAGCTCAATGGCAACCAAGTCTTGACCTGCACTTATTACTCTCCTAGTTTCCGGAAAAGGCCACCCACTGTTTAAGAGCGCCTGAGAAACACTCATTACCTGCAAAATCCGGCAGCCTCACAGGCCGCAGCCCAGGCCAGCCGGTAAGAACCGTACCTGACGGCTCCTGCAGCAGATTTGCACTGTTAAGCTGATGATGACCAGTTGTTCAGGACGGCATACACCGGGCCCATGACCCGCAAAGCTCTAATGACGTCTCAGACTCTTATCCATGATGATGCATCATCCCTGGCTGCGCCCTGCCGTAAATCCGGCACGCAGCCCTGACCTTTCATTCTAGCATACTGCCGTAAAACTAATGCGCCAAAACTGTCAGTTCCCCCCGCATCTGCAAGCATCAAAGCCTGTCCATATCCCAGCCCCTGCGTCCAGACATCACACCAGCCCGATGGGTCATACGCACAGACATAACAGCCGCCCACGGCGCTATAGCGCACTGCATTCCCAAAGGACAGCTCCCAATCATTGCGCACTACGGCCACGAATGTCCGCCCCCGTCTTGAACAACACAGCAAGGCTGCACAGTCACATCATGGCTCTTCTTATCCACGTCTTTGACCTGAGCTCAAAACCAGGCCTCGAAACTGCGCTTTAACTGTTCTGCCCGTCTTATCCTCTCAGTACCATCACTTCACTTATCCCCGGCAGCACAGAGCCTCATACGGGCCTGAAGACGGGCTGTATACACGGAAAGGAGTCAGCCCACCAGGTGCGTTCCCTTTTCTGTAACTGTTTTGCTGAACGCGTTCCATGAGGCCTGTGCGGACGATTATGTGAACCCCATCACAAAATTTCCGAACCTGAAATCCATATGTGATCAAGCTCACAAAGTGTCGAAGATGTAGCCCTGAGCCCATATTCAGGCCATTTTCAACATGGCTGTCACACTTTTCTGGTACTGATCTGAGCCTTTCAAGCCTGGTCTGCCAGGTAGCTGTCGCTCATTTTGTGATCTGGATCAAGTTTGAAATGAGCTGAGCTTTCTACGGGACCTTCAGGAAAAAAGCTCTCTGGAATAATGGGCGCATACCAGACAGGGCCAGTCCCTGTATCTGATAAAGATAACAGTAAGCACTGAAAGCACTCAGTCAAACAAACAAACAAACATAAAGACAACATGAATGCATGCGCACTGCCGGCGGGTCAGCAGGCAGCTGGCGCGCAGCGGGCAAACAGACAGTCAGACACTAACAATCAGACACTTCAGGAGAACAAATCATTTATGACCAGCCTGAGCTCACTTTCACCATCAGAGGTTAACAGCCACCTCAGGACCTGCGGGGCTGCCGGTGTGGCCTATGCCCTGTCCAGTGCCGCCCTGGCCCGCAGCAGCTGTGCTCAGCTGGACGCCATGCCAGCTGACAGTTATGCCGCCCACCTCACAGACAGCCTCAATGAGGATCCAGAGACTCCAGCTCTGTCCGGTGGCTGTGAAAGAGCAGTATCCCGTAACAGCACCATGGTCTCACAGACTGCCTGCGAGTCTCTGGGCGCCGCAGCGGCGGCTGCAGCAGCTGCTATGGCTGCAGGCTATGGCAGCGCCCCTGGTGATGCAGCTGAGGCTTGCGGTGCCGCAGGACCTCGCGCTGGTGCCGGAGCTGAGGGTGGTGCCGATCTGCTGATGAAGGGCGCCAAAGTGATGGCCTTTCGCTCCTCCTATGATGAACTGGGCTTTAACAATCTCAAAAGGGATCTGGGCGAGAATATCTGCGCTGCCATGAGAGATCCCATGGTCAATGAAATCATGCTCAACAGCGACGGCTCCTTATTTGTTGAGCACCGCCTTGAGGGCATGAAGCTTATTGACCATATCAACTCAGCCAGAGGCAATTTCATTATCCGTACCGTGGCCTCGATTGCCGACCGTCAGATTGATCCGGCCTGTCCTGTAGTTTCAGTTGAGATTCCTTATGACGGTTCACGCTTTGAGGGCCTGCTGCCACCTCTGGTGCGCAGCCCGGTATTTTCCATTCGCTGCCATAACAGCCTTGACCTCACCCTTGATGATCTGACAGCCATGCAGGTAGTAAGCCCGGAACAGAGTGAACTGCTGCGTGAGGCCATAGCAGCTCATGTTTCCATTATGGTCGCCGGTGCTACAGGATCAGGCAAAACCACGCTGGTAAATGCCCTGCTCAATGAAATGAGCACTATGTACCCTGACGAGCGCATGATTACCATTGAGGACACACCTGAGCTCAAAATCAGATCAGCCAACAGCGTAAGTCTCTTTACCAGCGAAGGCACAGACATGTCTCGTCTGGTGCGATCCTCCCTGCGTTTACGTCCTGATCGCATTGTAGTAGGTGAAATTCGCGGCGCTGAGGCCCTTGATCTCATCGATGCCTTTTCCACTGGTCACCGTGGCGGCATGTGCACAATTCACGCAGGTTCCCCGCTGCAGGCCATGGAGCGCCTTAACCTTCTGATTTCGCGCCATCCGTCCTGTCCGGCCCTGATTGAGCCTACAGCCGCAGCTGCCATTGAACTCATTGTTCAGGTGACCCGCTCTCCGCACCGCTACGTAAAATCACTGACCATGGTAACAGGCTGCCATAACGGCCAGTACGAGCTTACCGAAGTAACAGATTCACTGACATACGCTTTGCAAAAGCGCAGTGAGAGCGTAAACAAAAGCACAGATTATTGATCCCATGATGCTGCAGGGAACTGCAGATGCAGGGTGCTGCAGCTTAGCGGCAGGGTGCTGCAGATAAAACTCAGGTTCTTCCCATTGCCTCAGGTCCATAACTGTTACCCATTGAACTGAGGCCATTTACAGCGGTTTGAAAGAGCAGCTTGAAACACAGATTTGAAGCTGCTCTTTGAAACAGCTGCTTTTAAAGCCGGCTGCATACAGCCCTTGTTAATAACAGCTGCTGTTAATGATTTCTGCTGCTTATGCCAGTTGTTTTTCATGACAGCTGTTTTTCATGGCAGCTGCCGTTCATGACAGCTGATTTTCATGGCAGCTGCCGTTCATGACAGCTGCTGTATGCAAAAGCTTTACAAATCAGTTTAGATAACAGTATGGAAAGTGGAGCATTGCTCCACTTTTGCCGACAGTAAGGACCATAAATCCTGACATCCAGAGTCAGGCATCATCTGACCACCTTAACAGATAAGATGCTTTACATAATTATATGGAGTGCCGCAGTAATGTACTGCCCGGCACTGAGGATAACAGTAACAGTACTGACAGAGACTGTACCGCTTTAAGAGGCCTGTGCAACCGTGCAATCTGCATGAGTTTACAGGCCTCAAGGCAGCAGCCTCTTTCAGCAAAAGATAACAGTAGCACTCACTGCTGAGGTCTCCTGACTGGTGCAGTGAGTTTCAAACAGACAAAAGGAAAGGGCCGGCAGCTGCGCCGGGCTGCTCTGCAGCCCCATGCAGCTGCAATGCAGGTGCAGTGCACATGCATTGCAGACGCAGGCGCAAATGCCAGAGCCCGGCTGCATCAGGGTGAGTCACTGCCGCAAACAGTGCGCTGTCTTTCTTCGGGATGCAACAGCAGCTCTCTGACAAACAGCGTAAGGACTTGCGGCAAGGTCTGCAGACATAAGGAGATGCTGCATACCATGTTTTATCTTCTGTAAAGCATATATGCAGCAGGAGCAGCACTGAGGAGCTGACGTTATGGTCAGGCCCCGGTGCGGCCTGTGATAACAGTAAAGTGCGGTAGTTTTTCAGGATCATCAGGTGTCGACGGCAGCCGCTTTTTGCGGCGTCTGGCGACACCACTTTACAGCACTGTCATTGTTTACGGGATGGATTGTAAGTCCGGAAGTGCTGCCCTGGCATTAAGCCCGGGCAGCAGACGGAACCCATAACCATCCCGCATCTGATACAGAGCTCAGCACAGAACATTGTGCTGTACCGGCCTTGCCGATACCGCGCTTAATCGAGGAACATGTCATGAATGACTTATATCTTTGCAATCAGTCTTTGAGATTGACCCTTCACTCACTGATACGAAATACTTTACAAATTACTATGGTAATGCTTGGCATGGCCGGCATTATGGCACTGCTCTCCTCCCCGGCCATGGCCTCAAGCAATGCAGTTGCTTCAGTGCTGCCTTACGAGGCCTGGCTTGCCACTTTCCAGAAATCCCTTACCGGTCCGGTAGCCTTCTCCGTTGCCCTCATTGGCATTGTAGTAGGCGGTATCAGCCTGATTCTTGGCAGCGGTGAGGTATCCCACTTCGTGCGCACCATTATCTACATCATCATGGTCATGTCCATGCTCATTGGTGCCAACTCCCTGATGACCAATTTCTTCAACGGCGCCTCCATCCCAATGCCAGAGCAGACCGCTCTTACCACCACCTTCAAAGCTCAGAGCGACAGGGCCTCAGCCCTGCCGCTTAAGGGCGCTGCACCGGCTGCCGCAGCAGCTGCCTCCGTGGCTGCCTCCGTGGCAGCTGCTGAGGGAGCTGCTGAGCCGGCTGCAGCGAAAGCTGTGGCTGTGGCAGCTGTGGCCTCTGAGGATAACGCTGACAGAGCACAGGGCAGCTCACGCAGTGATGAAGCCGATGAAATGATTCGCTCCATGATTTTCGTCACCCTGCCAAAGCCAGTGCCAGCTCACAGCTTTATCTCCTGCTCTGACAGCACTTTAAGTGTTTTTGCCTGATGGTGCGCAACTGGCTGCACCCTGAGGGGACGCAAGCCCCTCTGGCTGCAGTCAGGACAGCACCGGCACCGTGCTGCTGCCCCTGGGCACGGCAAGGTGACAGATATCTGGAGTAAAGCATGTCAGCACACCGTATTTACCACTCTCTGGGAAACGCCGATCAGCTCTTTGGCTGCGATCGCGAGCTTTTCCTTTTCAACCTGATTTTCTGCACAGCCGTCTGCATGATGTCCTTTGATCTTACCGTCTTTATTGCCTCATCACTGGTATTTGGCCTGAACTTCGGCCTGCTGTACACCATGGGCAAAAAGGATATCTGGATGAGGCATATCTACGTAAGACAGCTTCATTACTACAGCTACTACCTTGCGCAGCCTCATCTGCACTGCTCAAGCCGTCGCATCAGCAGAAAGTAAGGACTCTGTACGGCAGGCGGCTGCCAGGCTGCAGCATGGCTGCAGGCTGCATATGAGCTGCCGGGCCTGAACCTGCTGATAAACCCACTGTTTCCGGTACTTTTAATATGAGTTACGTAACCCTGACCTTTTACAGCGTTATGGCATTTTCAGTACTGTGCATGCTGCTAAGCTGCGCGGTGCTGCTGCGCTCACGTCTGGTAAGCCGCCGGGCTTCGACCATGCCGGCTGTAACCGATCTGCTCGATTATGCCGTCATGGCTGACGAGCACATCATTGTGCTCAAATCAGGAGCCCTGATGGCCATGTACGAAATCGGTGCTCCTGACATGTCAGCCATGAGTGAAAACCAGGTGGCTGCCATTTATGCCAACGCTCAGAAAGCCCTGCTCAAGCTCAGTGAAAACTGCGCCATTCATGTCGATGTCGTCCGCAATAAGGACTATTCCTACCTGCCTGAGGTGGAGAGCGACCTTGGTACAGTAAAGCATCTTGAGCAGCTGCGCCGTGAGATCTTCGCCCGCGACGGCTCTTATCGTACCCGCCGCGTGCTTACCATCACCTGGATTGGTGCTGCCGCCGCTACCGCCCGTCTTGACCGCTATGTCAGCCATGATTTCACCGCTGACGCCTTTGACTGCGATGCCCTGCAGGAGCTGGCAACTTTCAGATCCCTGTGTGCCGCAGCTGTCGATACCCTTGAGGCTCACTTTACCGTACGCCCTCTGGGCATCAGCCAGGAGCACAGCGGGCCTGCCCTCAGTGCCGCCGAGCTGGAGCGCATGCGCGCCGATGAGCAGTGCCTCGGTCTGGCACCGGCTGCAGACGCCTCTGCAGGCATGGCTGCAGAGGCTGGCACCGCTCATGCCTGCGCCGGCTGCGCAAGCGGCGCCAGCTGCGCAGGTGGAGCATGGCATGAGGGACTGTCCTTCATTCATCAGTGTTTTACTGCCTGTGAGCGCCGTATTGCCGTGCCCCGTCCGGGCAGCTGGCTTGACCAGAGCCTTGGCACCTGTGACCTCATTACCGGCCATACGCTCAAGGCCGATCGCAAGCTTATCAGCGTGCTGGCTGTTGAGGGCCTGCCTTCTTTTTCCCATGAGGGCATGGTCAATGCTCTGGCCGGGGTGCCTTTTTCCTGCCGTATTTCCACCCGCTTTGTTTTCTTTGACAAGCTGCGCAGCAAGACCCTGCTAAGCCGCTACCGCGCTCACTGGTCACAGCGCTCCAAGAGCCTTGCCGCTCAGCTGTTCAATCTTGAAAATGCCCGCGTCAATCAGAATGCCCTTGATCAGATGAAGGAAATTGACGAGGCCGCCCGTGCTCTTGATAACGATGAGGTGGTCTATGGTGCCTATACCGCCACCATTATCCTTGCTGACGAGCGCTACGAGCGCCTGAGTGCCAAAACCCGCATGGTCATCAGAGCTGTGGAAAAGGCAGGTCTGTCGGTACGTGTTGAAACCATCAATGCCACTGACGCTTTCCTTGGCAGTCTGCCAGGTCATTTCTTTGAAAACCTGCGCCGTCCTACAGTCTCTCAGGATGTATTGCTTGACCTCATTCCTCTGTCCGAGCCTGTGGCAGGTGAGAGCTTCTGCCCAAGCCCGCTGCTGGGCAGCACACGCAGTCCGCTCATGCAGGTACGCACTGCAGGTCAGGGCCGCTATCTGCTCAATCTGCACGACTCTGATCTGGCCAACACTCTGGTCCTTGGTCCTACCGGTGCGGGCAAGTCAGTACTGCTGGGCTCATTAATGCTCAATCTGTCACGCTATAAGGACATGAGGATCTTTGCCTTTGACAAGGGCTGCTCCTTTTATGCCTTAAGCCGCGCTCTTGACGGTACTCACATTACCTTTGACAACAGCCGTGCCATGCTCTGTCCCCTGCATGATCTGGACAGTGAGCTTGATTACGACTATGCCCTGTCTTTCCTGGAGCTGCTCTTCCGTCTCAATGGTCTGACCATTGGCCCGGCCGAGCGCAGTGAGCTGACCGACTGTCTGCATATCCTGGGTGGCCGTGAACCGTCCCAGCGCACTTTGAGCGATCTGCATCTGGCTCTGTTCTCCCGTCATCTCAAGGAAGCTCTGGCTCCTTACAGCCGTGTCAGCTCCGAGCACTGCATACTCGATGGTGACAGCTCCTTTGCCATGAACAGCGGTCTTACTGTCTTTGAATGTGCCGACATTTTCAGCGCCTCTCCATCCTTTGCCCTGCCGGTACTGCGCCATGTCTTCCGCATGATTGAAAAGCAGTTTGACGGCCGTCCGGCTGCCATTGTGGTTGATGAAGCCTGGCTTATGCTCAGAGACGAGGTCTTTGCCAGCGAGCTTATCAAGTGGTTTAAGACCCTGCGCAAATTCAACGCCTTTGTCATTCTGGCCACTCAGTCCATTACCGATCTGCAGAGCTCCCCTCACTTTAACAATCTGCTTGAATGCGCCCGCACCCGTTTTTATCTGCCTAATTACGATGCCGGCACTGATGCGGTACGTGGCACCTACCAGACCATGGGTCTTAGCGATGCTGAAATATGCTCCATTGCTCAGGCCCGTCCCAAGCAGGACTACTACTTCGTCAAAAACGATCAGCGCATCATGGTATCCCTGCCCATGTCAGCCCCTGAGCTGGCGCTGCTGAGCGTTGCCGGTGACCACCGCGTCCCTGAAGTAGACGAACTGTACAGCCGCTTTGGCTCCTCCTTCTACGAACACCTGCCTGCCGCAACAGCAACAGCAGCCAGCGCCTCCCAGGCAGCGCCTGTTGCAGCTGCAAATGCAGCAGCTGCATTTGCAGCCGTCCCTGCCGGCGCTGCAGAGGCTGATGCCAGGTCTCAGGAGCCTGGGCAGACTCAGATGCTCAAACTGGCTCCGGCCCACTATCTGGACGGGGCCTCCCAGAGCGCTGTAAGCGAAGCCAACGCCCGGCCAGCAGCTGCTGAGCTGGACAGGTCCGGATCTGATCCTCAGCTCAGGCGCAGTCCTGCCTGATTAACCACAGCCCTGCCCTGAACACAAGCCCAGGGCAGGCTCAAGGAGCACTTATGAATTTCCTTATTTCAGCAATGAGTAACGGTAAAAAGACCGAAAGTACCCGCAAGTACCAAACCCCGGCCCGACACGCTGCCAGTGGCCTCAGGGCCATGGATGACACGTCAGCCCCTGACCGTGAGACAGCAGATACTGCCGCCTCATCCACCGCCACAACAGCTGCCGGCTCTGCAGCCGCAGCTGCCCCGGCCCCGGCCCCGGCCCCTGAGGCTGCTCCCGAGGCGGCAAAGCTTGAGGCTGCCGCTTCCACCTCAACAACAGCGGCTGTCACTGCCCGCAGCCGCGCCGGCCGCAGCACCACAGCCGGCAGCCGCTCGCGCACAGGCGCCCGCACCAGCAGCTCAGGCACACGCTCGAGCACCTCCTCGCGCAGCACTGCAGGTACCGGCTCGCGCAGCAGCACAGCCCGCAGTGCCAGTAAAAGTGCCGCCGCAGGCAGCACCGCCAGAGGCACGGCCTCCGGCAGAGGCACAGCCTCGGCCAGCAAGGGCAAAAGCGGCGGCGGCGGCGCCAGCAGCGGCGGCCACATCCGTATGCTGAGCGCCTGGCGCAGCAGCAAGGTCAAGGGCGATGAGGCTGCTGTAGGTATGGCTCGTCAGGATCTGCAGCTTAAGACCTTTAACAGCAGCATAGTAACCGCCGCCATGTTCTTTGCTCTGGCCGGCATTACCCTGACCACTACCGGAGCTTATGTCTATCGCAGCATGCAAAGCAGTCTGGTCCCTTACGTAGTAACTGTTGATACCCATGGTGTAGTGCGCTCTCAGGGAACAGTTGAGCCGGTAAGTGCAGCCACTTTGCCCCCTGAGGTTATCAGCTCCCAGCTGTGCAGCTTTATCAGCGATGTACGCCTTATCTCCACTGACAAGGAAGTACAGCGCCAGGCCGTAAGCCATGTATTTGCCCTGCTGCGCAAGGGCAGCACAGTTTACCGTCAGCTGCATGAGTACTATTCGGCCAACAACCCCATGGTTAACACCCGCAATCGTCAGGTAAGAGTTGAAATTGCCAATATCATCCCGCGTGGTCCTTCCAGCTATCAGATTGACTGGACAGAAAAGAGCACCGACAGTGACGGCCTTGCCTCTCCTGACAAAAAGATGCGCGCCATCATCTCATATGAGCTGAGCACCGCACAGTCATCCGATCCGGCCATGGTCATGCTCAATCCCTTAAATCTTTACATAACGGAATATACAGTATCACCGGTACTGTCATGACCCGCCGCGCAGCCTGCCCCGTAGGGGCGCTGACAGCCCCGGCAGCCAGAACTGGCCATGGCCATGGCCCTGAGGGCAGGCAACAGCAAAGACAACATCAGGAGTAATTCAAATGAACAATATGGAACACCACCTTAACTTCAGTGATTTAAACTCGAGCTGCC
This sequence comes from Anaerobiospirillum sp. NML120511, assembly GCF_023050955.1. NCBI lineage: Bacteria > Pseudomonadati > Pseudomonadota > Gammaproteobacteria > Aeromonadales > Succinivibrionaceae > Anaerobiospirillum > Anaerobiospirillum sp. NML120511. The sequence goes on along the minus strand of NZ_JALKIK010000037.1, from coordinate 15,616 downwards.
ACAGCTCCCAGGTCCACAGCTCCAAGGGCATGGCTCAGTGCCGCCCAGGCTCCCGGGGCAGGTCAAGGGGCATGGCTTTCTTTGGCAGCATGGGAGGTGCCGGCACCTTATCAGCAGACGCAAGGCGCATAAATCCTCTGGCATCAGGCCGGATCATGCAGGCCCTGTGTGCTGCCGGTCTGCTGGTAAGCACCCTGCAGGCTCAGGCCCTTACTCAGGATGAGCTGGTAGCTCAGAGCGGCTATGAATATCACAGCTCTGCCGAGGACAGGCGCACGGCTGCAGCTCTCAATAAGGCACGTCAGCGCAGTGCCGATCTGGCCCGCCGCACTCCGCTTCAGGTCAGCAACGACTCTCAGGTACGCCTTGTGTATGGCAGCGGCATGCATACTGTGCTGACCACTCCTCTGCATCTGACTGCCATTGTGCTTGAGCCGGGCGAGCAGATTATTTCCATGGATGTAGGTGCACGTGAGTCATGGTCAATCAACCGCACTGTCAGCGGATCGGATGCGGGCATTGTTGAGCAGGTCATCATCAAGCCATTCAGCTCGGGCATGCATACCAATATGCTTATCTCCACTGACAGACGCATGTATCATCTGACCCTCAAGTCCACCGAGAAGGACTATATGCCGCTGGTGTCCTTTATCTATCCTCAGAGCGTGTTTGAAAATGTGCAGGCCCAGCGTGATCTGCTCAGCCAGAAGATGAATCACAGTGCCATTGCCACCTCAGCTCATCCAGAGGGAGTGGATCCGGCCGCTCTTGATTTTGCCTACGAGATTGAGGGCGACAGCAAGATTCAGCCGCTGCGCGTCTTCAATGACGGACTTAAGACCTATATCAAAATGCCTGAGCAGGTCATGAAGGGCAGACTGCCAGCTCTGGTGGTAGTGCACTCAAGCGGCATGATGAGCGATGACGAGATTGCTGTTACCAACTACCGTATCCGCAACGACAGCTTCGTGGTGGACGGCATACCGGATCACATGCGTCTGATACTGGGCAATGAGAAAAACGGCTCCCACATGAGCGTGGACATCACCCGCTCCTGAGCTCCGCCCCGGCCGCAGGCCCCTGCTTAAGCTCGGGCGCCCGTGCCCGCGCCTGACGTCAGCCCCCGTGCCTGCGCCGAACGTCAGCTCCAGCGCCCGCGCTGAACTGTGCTGACGGGCCTTCAGCCAGCATGGCACAGATTACCGGGGCCCGGCGAAATGAGATAACAGTATGTGCTGCACAACCTGGCATCATTTGATATGGCCAGAGCCACAAGCAGTCATAAGGATAACAGTCAGATAAGCCCTGAGTTCGTTTGACCAGGCACTCAAAGGACAGCATATGAAAAGCATACAGATAACAGTTTCCCACTCACCCCACACTAACAGCACCAGTGTCTCAGGTGCCCCTGGAGCTGACGGACGCAAGGTCAGCTCCGGCTGCAAGGACAGTAGCAACGTACACAGCCAAAGCACTGTCAAAGCCAGCATGCAGGGTGCCGGCCGCCCAGCTGCAGGCACTGCCGCTGCTGCCGGCGCCATGGCCTCATGTTCCGGATCAGCCACAGGCACAGGCGTAGCCTCTCTGGTAAAAAAGTCCCTGACCTGCGCCCTGTTCAGTGCCGGTATTATTGGCCTGAGCGGCTGCCAGATGCCTTTTGCTTTTGAGGAAATTCCTCCTGCAGAGATCATGGCCGCCCGTGAAAGTCAGCTTGACCGCGCCTATGGCAGCCTGCTTGAGTCCCTGAGCTCTGTATATGCCCTTAACAGCACTGCTTTTGCGGCTGTTGAGGACAGTTCAGATGACGCCCTGACCCGCGTAAACTGGCAATGCCTGAGACGTGCCCTGCAGCATAAGGGCGCCATGGTATGCACCGATCCGGGCAGCTGCCCGGCCGCTGCCGTACCTCTGCACAGCTTTGTCAGCAGCACAGGATCTGCCTCCGGCACCCTGGTAGAGCTCTATAACGACGATTTCTCCATTTCAGCTCTGATTGGACCTTCAGGCGAGCTGATGGGTCCTGCCGCCCTGCGCACCTCACTGCCTGAGCTTTATCCCGGTGCACGCGCTGAGGCCACAGCCGCCATTGCCGCAGCCGATGCCGCCGGCCATCCATCAGGCAGCGCATCCGGGGCTGCCATGAGCGCCCGCGCATCAGCCCGGCAGGGGCACGGCGCTGCTGCACAGGGCAATGCCGGTGCCGCACAGGACTCCAGCTTGCCAGCTGACTCCATCACCGGCCGCATGGCCCGGCTGCAGGGTGATTTTTACAACTACCTCACTGCCCTTAACCAGAATCTGGCACAGAGCAATAAGGGCATAGTAGTGCTCAGCGATGAAGACGTATCTTACTGGCATGATGCCCAGCCTGACGAGCCACGTATTCCGCTGCTGAGCGCCCGTAACGGCTCGAACAGACAGAGCCATGCCCGCCACGCACCAGCCGCCCGCGCAGCACTTGCCAAGGATCAGGCTGCTGTAAAGGTCAGCCCTGAAAGTGAGACCCTGAAGGTATCAGCCACATCCTCAGCCACCTCCTCAGCCTCTGGCACCGCCGAACACGCTCGGCCAGCTAACAGCCAGCAGAGCACAGCTGAGCAGAAGCTGCGCAACTTCAAATTTACCGCCCCGCTGCAAAGTGCCAGCAATGAAAACAGACTGATCGACAGCCTTGCCTTTACCCGTCAGGCCCTGCCTCAGATAGGCCTTGCTACCCCATTAAACACAGCCTCCTGGCAGCCTGTCTCAGCACACAGCGCAGGCAGCGCCCGCCCAGACCAAAAGCCACATGCCCTGAGCCTGGCAGCTGCTGCTGGCGGCGCTGACCATGCTGCGGCATCACCAGATAGCCATGCAGCTGCCGCAAATGCTCCAGATACCCATGCAACTGCCAGGGCTCAAGCCGCTCGAGCAACCGGCGCCCCGGCAAGTGAAGTAAACGCCTCTGCAGCATCTGTCCCTGCTGCTGTTGAACTGCTGTCAGCATCAGCTCCTGGCTCTGACTCTGCCCACAGCGCTCAGAGTGCATCAGCTTCACAGACAGCAAGGTCAGCCTCAAGTGCTGCTCTCTCAGGTACAACCGCAGCTCAGTCAGGTGATACCGCAGATGCCAGGCCAGGTGCAGCCGCAGCGCCAGTCCTTGCTCATATTCCTGAAGACCTCAGAGCCGCCTGGAACATGGACAGTGCAGGAGATTCTGACAAGGCCGTCTGTGCACAGCCTGATACAAAGACCACTGCATCACTGTCATCCTCTGCCCTGCTCTCAGGTGCAGCTCTTAACCATAGCGTGCAGTCCCACAAGTCTTCACAGCTGCAGGGAGCATCCCTGCTTATGCGCCGCCAGGATGACAGCCTTAATGCCGCTGTCAATTCACAAAGAGCCGAAGCTGACAGCTCAGGCAGGAGCGCACCTGTCACCTGGCTGCAGGCTGCAGCCTCATTATGACAGCAGCATGACAGTTCACAGTCTGGCCTTGCCATGCCAGGTAACGCAGCAGGCAGAGAAGATAACAGCAGTACTGCCTGAAAGAACATAAGGAATAAGGTTATGGAAAACCGCAATCAGACCGTAAAAGCCGGGCATATTACCCGCACCCCGCTGCTCATAGCCCTGGGCATTGCCTTTGTGCTTATGGGCCTTGGCTTTTATGTCAGCCTCAAGCGCACTTCAGCTCCTCCAGCTCAGCCACCTCAGAATCAGCAGCAAAGTTCAGCTCTTGAAAGTGCCGGCGGCTTTGTTGACTATCTTGAGGGCATGAGCAGTCCTGTTATGGCCTTAAGCCGTACCGCCCTTGAAAGCCAGGGCTCTGATGCCTTCAATATTGAGGATCTGCAAACCTATGTATCCCGCTATGAAAGCAATGACACCCCGGCACCAGTGCAGGCCCCAGCCGCTCCTGCAGCTGCTCCAGCACCTGCTGCCCTGACCCCGGAGCAGGAAATGGCCGCCCGCCTGCGCCAGATGCGCGATGACAGCATTATGCGTTCACTGCGTGCCCCGGTAGATATGAGTCCGCTTGCCAGGGGCACAGGTGCAGCCGGGGCGGGCGCCGCTTCCCAGGGGGCCGGTGCCTCCCTGGCAGCTGACTATGCTGCCGGTGCTTATGGAGCAGCTGGCGCTCTTCCACCTGCATCACAGGCCTATCTGAACTCAGCTGCCTTACGAATGAATACAGCCTCAGAGGCCCAGTCTTCCTATAACTCACTGGCAGCCGGTGGCGCTATGGGAGGTATGGGTGGCATGGGCGGTAGCGGTTCTGGCTATGGGGCCTCCGGAGCTTATGGAGCCTACGGAGCACACAGCGCCCCTGCCATGAATTCCCGCACTTTGAGTGCCTATAACGCCCTTGGCAACAGTGACAGTTTACTTAATACCGCAGTTGAGCCTGTGCTCAGCCCTTATCTGGTTCGTCAGGGAGCAGTACTGCCATGCGTACTTATGACAGGCATCAACTCTGACCTGCCAGGCATGGTTCAGGCTCAGGTTACCGAGGATGTATATGACAGTCCTCGCGGTGATCATGTTCTGATTCCCCGTGGCTCCAAAGTAACAGGACAGTATGCCTCAGCTCCCATGATGGGTCAGGAGCGCCTGATGCTGGCCTTTAACCGCGTTATCTTCCCTGATGGCCGTGCCATGAATCTTGGCGCCATGCCGGCAGCCGGTCATGACGGATGGTCAGGCCTCAGTGCCGATGTTGATACCCACTTCTGGTCCATGCTCGGTCATGCCGTGCTGCTGGGTGGCATAACAGCCGGTATTTCCCTGAGCACCGACGATAATACCCGCGACAGCAATGGCGAACTCACCCTCAATGGAGCCCTGTCTCAGAGCATGGGCCAGTCTCTTGGACGGGTAATGACTCAGGTAATTGAGCGCAATATGAACCTCTCCCCTACCTTAAAGGTTCAGCCGGGCTTTGCCTTCAATGTCACCCTGACCAAAGACATCTACTTTGACGCCCCTTACCACAACACCGCCGACCGCAACACTGCCCGCAGCGCAGCAGCCAGACAGTGGCGCTGACGGAAAGCCGGTCACGACAGTGCGGAACTGCGGCCGCAACATCATAAGCCTGACTCAGGCCAGGCAGTCTTAACCACCAGGCAGGCAGGCCTTCCCCCGCTGTCAGGACCGCCTGATATGCCAAAGTTACCAGCAGGCGCTTCACCGAGGCCTGCTGGCAGAAAAACAAACAGACATGCTTTAACACCCGAGCAATGAACCCATACTCTGCACAGAGTCTTACTTATCAGCACTGCAGTAACGCTTACCCAAACCGCAGTCGGGCTTAACGACACTTAAGCCGATCTTCCTGACAGGCTTTTCAGTAGCCCCTGCAGACAGACATTGCAGTGAGCTCTACCGACAGACATTGCAGCTGACGCTGCTTACTCTGCGAACCGACAATGCAGCTGACTATGCTGGCTCTGCGGACAGACGTTCAGCCTGCCCTTCAGACAGGCCTGAAAGTAACAGTAAGTCACATAGACAAAGCACGCTGATGCGCGCACCAGTCAGATAAACATAAGGATAACAGTCATGATTGCTACAGCCCTCAAATCAAATCTCACTTTCCCAGGCAGCAGCTCTGAGCTCAGACTGCAGCCGGCCTCCCCAAGCCGTCATATCACTCTTGCCAATGAGGCTGCCAATGAAAGAGTCTCTGACCAGTTCCATGTTATTGCCTCCCGTTACTTAAAGCACAGCGCTCACCTGCGCAGCGACCAGAACCCAGGCGTACAGGCTGGCAATGCAGCACTGCCTGATGCAGATAACTCAGCTGCTGTATCAGGCAGCGCTTGGACCAGCAGCGCAGGCATAAGCACAGGCACAGAAAGTAAGGATCCGCAGTGGAGCTCCCTAATCCTTGGAAGCGGCATTGCTCTTGAGCCGGTGCTGCGCCTTATGCCAGGCCGCATGCTCTCTCAAATGCGTCACTGTCTTACCTCTCTTGCCCTTGCAGCATCTGGCAGCGACCAGATTACTTTAAGCGCCATTGCCCTTAAGCTGCGCGCCCGCTGTGCCTTCATGCTGCGCCGCATGGAAGAGGGCGAAGTAAGCTGCAAGCTGCTTGACCTGCCATTGCTCAAAGCTCCAGGCAAGTCAGCATCTTCTGCCCAGCCAGGGGCCTGTGCTGCCAGTCATGTAAGTAGCATTGATCCGGCGTGTGCTGCCAATACCGGTTGTGAATCTTCTTTATGCAGAGAAATGCACACAGTGAGCTGTCAGGGAGAGTTTACTGAGAGCATGGACTCCATGCTCTCTGCCCTGCCTGCAGTGACAACTCTGGGCAGAACCCAGTATGAGGCAGGCCACTCAGGCTCCCTGTGTGCAGCAGAGATTGCTGGTAAGGCAAATACCGCTGTCGATGAGGCAGGGGGCGATGCCGGTCATGGCACTGGTCGTGATGTCGGCCATGATGCCGGTCATGATGCCGACCATGATGCCGGCCATACAGGTTCACGCCAGTTCTTTGCTCACAACGCACGCATGATTGTGGCCGCCCCTGATCCAGCCGCAGACTGCGACTGCACTGTCTTCCCAGAACCTGGCCATGATGCTCAATACTACAGCCATCTGCGCGGCTGTCTTGCCCACTACGGACTGCAGGTTAAAAGCGCCAGCCGTTTAAGTGGAGATCTGGACCAGCTCTGCTCAGTACTGACCTTTATCAACTCCCTTACCGGCCTTGATGCCGACAGCGCCACTGTAAGTGCCATTATGGGCTTTGCAGATACTGCAGACACTGCACTCACTGAAGAAAACCCAGTCACCTCAGATACTGCAGACACTGCACTCACTCAAGACTATCCAGTCATCTCAGGTACAGATGCCCCTGCAGTCACTTCTGTTACCTCAGTTACCACAGCAGGCAGCAGCTGCACTGGCCTTGACGGCAGTCTTACTTATGGCAAGAGCAGCCACGACGTCAGCTGTGCTGGCGCTGCAAACAGCTGTTCTGCCGCTGCCAGCGGCAATGGTGGACAGTACTGCATCGAAGGCAGCGGCATCACCGGCGGGCACAAGGGAGCACTTGCTCACATCAGAGAGGCCATGGTGGTTCATGTTTTACGCAAGCTTGAGAGCTGGCGTACTACCTGCCGCACCGGTGAGGCCATGACAGCACTGATGCTCGTTGAGCAGGAGCTGGGCACAGCTCAGATTAATGCCCGTGCCCGCATGTCAGCCGTACGTGCTCATGGAATGCTCGGTGATTTGATGGGACTGGACCTGCCTGATGAACTGCTGACCTTTCTGGAGGCTCCAGCTCACGACAAGGGCAGCTCCGGCGTATCAGCTGTAAGAGCTGTGGGCACCATGGAATATGGTTCCGCCATGGCGGGCAGGACTGAACTCAATGCTCATGAGCTCGAGTATGAGCGTAAGTGCGAATGCGGGCATGAGCATGAGCGCAATGGAGATAAGGAGCGTAAAACTGAGCGCGAGCGTGAGCGTGCTAAGAATGCACAGCCGGTCAATGAGGTGATTACAGGATGGGACTGCACCTGGGCGGGCAGCATGCAGATGAAAGAGGTGCTCAGTCTTATTCCGCGCGACAGCGTGCTGGCCCGGGCCTTCTTTGATCCGGCTGCCCATGGCTGTGTCAGGCTCAAGGCACATATCAGAGACAGTCTTAAAGGCAAGGGAGTGGGTACGCTGCGCAAGCTCATTATCGATACCATTATTGACCTTTGTGACCGTGCCGCTGCTCTTATTGAGAACACAGCCGAGCAGCTGCGCTGGAGAGGCAGTGGTGCTCTGTTAAATGTCAGAAGCATCCAGGGTGATGACCTTGATGAAATGGTTGAGCTTAATATGCGCCGTGCCCGCATTCTGGCACTGAGCGCCGAAGCCGCCTGCTGCAGCCATGATTATGCCCTGCGTCATACAGTGGACAACGGTATGGGCTCACTACAGCACTCAGAGCAGGAGCGCAGGCTGCAAACAGGCTATGAGCAGCGCCGCAGCCGCCTGCTAAAGCTCATGCACAGCGAACTTTCACAGCGCTACTTAAGCCACCTGAGCAGCATGGGTATAACTCCACGCAGTGACAGTGCCCAGTACAGACAGTGCATGACCCTCAGTCAGCGAGCCCTTTATGCACTTCAGACCCTGCCTGCCAACAGCACTGTGGGCCGCTTCCATGCTCTGATTATCCTGTGCCACTACCTTGAGCAGCACGCCCGCAACAACGGCGAGCTGATCCGCAGCTGCGTCAGCCTTGCCAAAATCCCGGTACCACAGGTACAGGCCCATCAGGCCAGACCTCAGAGGCAATCAGCAACCGATTCACAGCACCAGAGCCAGCGCCCGAGCCAGCGCCAGCATCAGCATCAGCCGCTGCAGCCCCAGATGCTGCAGCCAAAGATGCAGTTGCAGCTGCATAACAGACCTGTGCAGCCAGTCGCTCAGAGCAGCTCCATACATAATTCATTTTACAGAGCATCTGCCTGTTATCAGCAGGCTTACACAGCCCAGACATCTGCAGGCACGGCATTTAACTGATAAACGCTTTATTTTATGTTTTAGATATGAATCTTCATATCAGGTCACCATCAAGTCATACAGGCGCAAAGCCGGTCACTTCCCTGACCGGCCATAAAGCAAAAACCAGGTAATTGCCGTAATCACTGTACTTATAATTTTATGGAGTATCTGCAATGACAGTTTTCAACCAGCATTTTTCATCAGAGCTTTCATTCAAGGAACACACATCACAGACCACCTCACAGGAACGCTCATCACAGGATTCCTTCCCGGAACACTTATCACAGGCTTACTCCGAGGAACATTTTTCACAGTATTCCCTCCCGGAACACTTTTCACAGGCTTACTCCGAGGAACATTTTTCACAGTATTCCCTCCCGGAACACTTTTCACGAGCTTCATCCCAGGAACACTTATCACAGCAAGGCGGCCCGGACGTCGCCGTCGACACTGGCGCGGGCGCGGGCGCTGTAAAGACTGCAGAGCACCTGACCGCAACCCATGGCAGCAGTCTTACAAAAACCTTGAGGGGCGCTTTGAAAACAGGACTGAGCGCCGCAGCAATCATGACAGCAGTTGCCAGCTTCAACACAGCACATGCTGCTATTCCAGTTATGGATGCTTCGGCACTTAACGAAAGCGTAATGCAGCGCATTATTTCCATTGAGCAGTGGGCCCGTGACAATATCAATCAGGCCCGTCAGATACAGGAGCTGCTTTCGGGCAATAACATTGCTCATGACACCCAGAATCTTATGGACAGAAACTATGTCATGGACAGCAAGGAAAGCTGGCAGAACATTGCCCGCATCAAGGAGCAGTCCCTGTCCATGCTCTATGCCTCGCGCTCTGCATGGGAGGAGTTTGGTTCGGCTCAGCAGTATCTGGCCTCCTTTCAAAAAGCCAGTGCCTGGAGCAAATGCATGCAGGCTGGCAACTGCTCGTTTTCCCGAGTTCTGACCGAACTTGAGGACAGCACCATTTCTCAGGCCATGGAAGCCTTTGAAATGTCACAGTCCATGAATATCAAGCTTCAGGAGCAAATTGACCAGGTTCAGGCTCTGGTAGTTGAAAGCCAGTCCACAGCAAGTCAGGCCGGCACTCTTGATGCCCTTTCCAAGATTAACGGTTCAGCAGCCCTGTCCATGATTGACCTGAACAATCAGATAGCCCTGCTTACCCGTCTGCAAAGCCATGACCTTGCCCGTCAGAGCAATGTCCGCCTTGCTCAGGAGGGCTATCTCAAAGAGATTACCCGCCATGTTGAGCGGGCCCCTGATCGCCTGCCTCTGCAAAGCTTTATGCAGCGCCACTGACAGTAAGGAGCATCTTTATGACACCATTAAACCAACAGCTCCTCAAAGAGCAGGAAAGCAAGACCATAACAGCAAACACGACCCATTCATCCACTTCCAGCCCCATGACAGGCCTCAGTGCGTCCTCCAGCCCCGGCATCGGCGCCTGCTCCGGCACCGTTGTCTGCACTGCGTCTGGCACCGCATATGGAGCCAGCGCTGGAGCCGGAGCCGGAGCCAGCGCTGGAACCGCAGGCAGCGCTGCAAACAGCGTGTTTGTGCTGATCCGCGCTCTGGGCTGGAGCGCTGGCCGTGCCATGAGGCTGTGGGACTTATGTGCAAATGGCCGACTTATGACAGGCTTTATGCTCACTGTGTTGCTGGCTGTTACGGGCAGCAGTGCTCAGGCTGCACCTGTGATTTCTGATGTGATAAGCATTTCTCAGACAGTGCAGTTTCTGCTGGGAGAGCTGCTTTTGCTGCACCAGAGGCTGATTTTCTACGCCAATAACTTCATGGTCTATATATTCACAATGGCTATTACCCTTGAGGGCATAAAGCTGATTTTGCGCCATCGCACCCTGAACACCTTCGTACTGTCATTTGTACGCATTATTCTGGTCTTTGGCATTATCAAGGTACTGATACTGTCAAGTGACCTTATAGCCCCGGATCTTGTTGCTACCGCCCTGCGCCTTGGTGGCGATAACGCCATAGTGTCAGGTGACATTTCAACAGTGATAGGAGAGATCTTTGCCCTGATTGAGGATTATGCCCGCAGCATTATCTCAACCAATGTCATCTTCTTCTTTATCTTTGTCTCCATCATCTACGTATGCATTCTGGTACTGGTGGTCTACTACATTCTGCTCTTTTTGAACGTCTACCTGTCCTGCTCCTTTGGCATGTTCACCATAACCTTTGCCGCCTTTAAAACCACCAGGCCTATTGCATGGAGCTATATGCTCCACCTGCTTGGTCTGATGGTGCGCATTGCCGGCATGAGTGCCATGATCTGCATGTCTCTTGAGGTCATCACCACCCTGATGATTAAAATGCGTTATGCAGCCCTGATGGGCCAGATTATCAGTGTTCAGGATGCAGGACTCGTATGCCTGCTGGTAGTGCTGACAACGGCCGCCTGTATTTATGCCCCGGGCAGACTGGCCAGTATGATTAAAAACGCGCCATTAAACATTTATCGCTGACTGCAGGCGGCCTCAGGCCGCCTGTTTGCTTTATGGCAGCCTGAGGGCACAGCCAGTGACGCCGCGTCCCGCTTCCTCACCCCAGCCGGCTGCCACATGCCCAGCTGCCTGCCACATGCCGTGCCGGCTCCATCCTTGCGGGCATGGCGGCGCCAGCCATCCTCACCGTCATCCGTCCAGCACGCTGTAGAGCAGCCCATGCCCCATGGCTGCATGCTTATGCATCAGACGCCCAGTGTGCTGCCCCCGGTGAACAGTATGGTGGCAGCCTGACTGACGCGGTCTGAGGGTGCACTTACGGCCGGATATTTACATTCTGTTAACAGGCTTTATTCACTCTTTAGCGCTCATCTTCCCATCACAAAGCGTGATCCGGGCCAAACTTTTATCGCATTATTTTGGTGCATTGCTAAACAATCATATACTGCCATTCTTTTGCCTTTTGCTTAACCTTATCGAGAAAATTAGTACTGCATGGGTTTTTATGCAGTTCAATTGGGCATATACTTTAGCAACAGACTCTTAGGCTTGACTCCCCATCGACCACGCACGGGATCAGGAAGAAATTCACACTATCCTTGCTGCCTTATTTACACAGTCCTGTCCTTATCATGCTGTGCTCCCTTAGCCTTATGTATTACCGGCTCTGAATCTGATCAGGGCAATACATATTGAGGCAGCTGCAGATCCTGTCGCGCCCTGCACTGGACCTATCCCTTTTTAAAGTAGTTGTGCGCGTGCCGTCGGAATCGAAGCTTATCTGTTCTCAGGTTCAGTACCTGTTTCCCTCATCACTCTGGATAATACCTCCCAGATTTCCATGCTTATGTCATGACATGCCCATGCCAGGACCTGTTCCTGTCATGCTCTGTCAGCACAGCTCCGTGCAATGACATGCTCTGCCACGCAGTTACATGCTGCCGCCAATGCAGTGTCATACTCTGCGGTGCAGTCACATCCTCTGCGGTGCAGTGTCATGCTGTTGCCCGTGAAGGGTCAGCACAGCCCCGTGCAATGGCTTTCGCTGCCGCGCGGTGCCCGGGCATGATACAGGTGCAGTGACATACTCCAGTCATGTTCATGGCATTACCATGGCTTTCTCAACTCACAAGAGGATTTGAAACTGGATGCTTCCCCGGTATACAGTGCATGGCAGATCCCCGTCTGAGTTAGCACCAGAGCTGACGTCCGTCAGATTTGCCGGCATTTATCTTATACAGAACTCTCTATTAAGCTAAGCCGTAATCTCCAGACTGGTGTCTGCTTTGAAAGTGGCATGAATCCGCCTGCACTAAGGTTCGTGCAGGTATGCTCTTTTGCCAGGTGATGATGCAAATGCCTGCCATGGCTGGTTTCCGCTGTTTTAGCAGAGCCATGACAGTAACTGAAACAGTTTGCTGATGTGCTCACTTCGGAAACTGGAGGTCTCTGTGAACTGGAAGGTTGTTTTAGCCATCATGGTGTGCAACGTCGTTCTGATGTCTGCAAGCTATACCATGCTCGTCCCTTTCCTGCCGCTTTATCTGCGCAATGAACTTGGCACCCCTGAGGAATCACTTAACATGTGGTCCGGCGCCATTTTCGCCATTTCCTTTGCCGTCTGTGCCGTCATGGCTCCTATCTGGGGCAAAATGTCCGATTCCAAAGGCAAGAAGCTGATGCTGATACGCTCAAGCGCTCTGATTGCCGTTACCTATTTCTGCGGTGCCCTGGTGCAGACACCTGGCCAGCTGTTTATGGTGCGTGTGCTGCAGGGTTTTGCCGCCGGACTGTGGCCTGCCTCACTGGCTCTTACCTCAGCCTATACCCCGCAAAACAAGGTGGGCGTAAGCATGGGTATCATGCAGAGCGCACTTATTACCGGCAACATTATCGGACCTCTGTTTGGCGGCCTGCTGGCTGAATCCTTTGGTATCCGTGCCTCATTTTTCATTGCCGGCGCAGCCCTGTGCATCATCACGGCCATTACTGTCATCTTCATCAAGGAGCCTCCAAAATCTCAGGATGAGCGCACCAAAGTCAAGGTCACCTACGGCGATCTCCTGCGCCGCGACGGTGTAGGCATTATCCTGCTGGCAGCTGGTCTTACCACCATGGTTATCATGCTGCTGCAGCCTATCATGACTCTGTATATTGCAGAGCTCCGCCACAGCGATGATCACCTGATCCTCATTTCAGGCATAGTATTCTCCCTTTCAGGCATTGCCGGAGCCATTGCAGCTCCTATATGGGGCCGCCAGGGCCAGGCTGTGGGCTTTTACCGCACCATGCTCGCTGCCCTTATTGCATCCGGTATCCTGATTGCCGCACAGTTTATTCCAAACACTCTCATACCTTTTGCCGTTCTGCAGTTCTGTGTTGGACTGGGCTTTTCAGGCATTTTCCCTTCGGCAAATGCCATGATTGTGAATGTTACCAGCCCGCTGGAGCGTGGTTCAGCCTTTGGCATGCTCTTCTCCTCTCAGCAGGTTGGCGGTGCCATAGGACCACTGCTCGGAGGCGCTATTGCCACCTGGATTAACCTGTCAGTTATCTTCCTGCTTTCAGGTCTGATTCTGCTGGTTATTGCCCTGCTGGTTTATCTCAAGGCCCCTCAGTCCCTCAAGGTACCTCCTCAGAAGGTCGCCAAAGAAACACCAAGTCATGACCTTATTGACAGCATTAAAAAGCAGGCTGCTGAGGAAATTGCCAGCGGTGCTGATCTGAGCACCCAGAAACAGAAGAACAAGGAAGAGGGCGTACCTGTGGTCACTGGACCTGATAAGGATGCAGCTGCAGGTACCGGCTCAGTAGTGGCAGGAACCATATATGGCTTTGGCGAAGAAAAGCGCTACCACAAGGTCACAGCCCCTGATGAAAAATAGGCAGTCGCTGCTCTTTCAGGAACTGCCTGCGAGTACGAAAGCAAAGCTCATCACCACACTGATGAAGCCCTGGTAACGGCTGCCAGTGTCATCGCAGCATCCCTTGAGGCCGCAGCTCAAAAGAGCGCAGCCCAGGCTGCCGTCAGCGTCCCGGCCGCAGCTGCCCAGGCCGGTGCAGCCCTTGCCACCGCTTCGGCCGCAGCATCTGCCTCAGTCGGTGCCACCTCTGCCTCAGCTGACGCAGCTGCGACTCAGGCACTGCTGCAGCTGAGCACATAGCCTCTGAAGTTATCATAGATGTCACACGAGCTGACGACATGAATGATGAGCAGCTGAGCTCAGTTCTCGATCAGATAATGCAGGGCTCACCGGGCTGCGATGCGGCTGCTGCCGACAGCATCAGTGATCTGCAGGCTTCATCTGACAACAGCCCTGCTTCAGATGCTGTATCTGAGCAAGACACAGCCCCGGCAGCTGCAAGTGATTGCAGCGATGCTCCGGCAAGATAAACGCTCAGCCACCCAGCCGTCCCAGCAGCAGCCCTGCAGCTGATCTGCCATCCCTGCTGCTGCCAGGCTGTGCATGCGTCCGCATGAGACGGGCAGGGACCAGGGCCTGCGCATTTTTATCTGCAAAAGACCCGCAAATGCACAAATTGCCCACTTTTATGGCGCCTGCCCTGAAAAGGTCAGCTCACATCCCAAAATTTGTACGTTTATTAAACAGCATCAATGCTTACTGCACGACCATACTCACTGAAATTACTGCAATACTTTACTCACTGTCGACCACCGGACATGCTGCGTACTGCAGCACCAGTGCAGCACAACTGCAGAGCCACTGCATCGGCACTGCAACTCACAGCCCATACGCCCGGAAAAACTCCAGCCAATGCTGTAACAGCTGCCAGAGCTGCATGATTCATCAAACCCAAAGCCAGACACAGCCAAAGCCAGGCACAGCATGGCTGGCCAAACATCCTCCCTGCTGAGCATTTGCACTCCATTCCTGCAGGTATCCACAAACATGTGAACCAGACGTATAAATAAGGAACACTCAGGACAGAGCCTGTCATGAGTAATGGCGTCAATATGCTGCCATGACTTGACATATGCTCATTGCGATCAAGAGTGCAGGTCATCCTCCATGTCCCTACCTGGCAAGGTCGAGCACCAGCCAGAACCAGCCATAGCCTGGTCGAGCATCTGCCAGCTCCTGTCATGGCCAGGTCGTGCACCAGCCAGAACCAGCCATAGCCTGGTCGAGCATCTGCCAGCCCCTGTCATGGCCAGGTCGTGCGCCAGCCAGAACCAGCCATAGCCAGGTCGAGCATCTGCCAGACCCAGCCATTGCCGGGAGTTTCAGCTGCATGAGCAATCCATTGCCGGTTTGACTGCTTGAAATAAATGATTTGCAGATCAGGCTATGACGCTTATGTCATCAGCCCAGCTTCGGCATAGGCAAAAGGACGACTATGTATGGAGAGCGGTTGTGCCATAAGGCACTTCAATTTTGCTGCCTGTATCAGCTTCATCTCATGTAGCCATCTTGTATCCAAAACAGCATATGATGCTGCTTTGAAAACTGTTAGGCCGGGTTTAACTGTAGCGGCATGTACCTGCTGTTATAGCCATGAAAGATGGCTCAGGAAAATATCGTAAAACAAGATACAGATCATGTTTATAAGCTCATATTCCTGGTAATCTAACCACTGGTACCCCAGGCTGCATAGAGACCTGAACCTGGTGTATCAGAA
>NZ_JALKIK010000036.1:0-50886 GCF_023050955.1 Anaerobiospirillum sp. NML120511 | reverse complement strand
GGACTGACGTAACCAACTGGAGCGTTGCTACCAAGTCCGAGTTCGTTGACAGCTTCACCTATGGTGCTGCCATGGGCGTAGCCGCCAAGTCCGGTAACCTGGGCGTTGGTGTTGGTCTGAACTACACTGGTTCTTCCAACATCAAGGAGTTCGGTGCTTCTGCTAACGTACGCTACGTATTCTAATGATGCAGTAACATTGTTCTGCAGTTAATCAGGCCAGCACAGCACGCTGTGCAGGCCTGAGGGCAGCCCGCAACGGGCTGCCTGTGCAGACATGCTGCACTGTTAGTACGGCACGAATATTATGTACTGCATAACAGTTGGACCTGCCCTGATAAGCTGCAGTCAGCTTTACGATAGGCAAGCTCGTAGAGATGACAGCAAGCCCTCAGGACAATGACAACGTTTGCAGTACCCCAATAAATAAGGGCAGCCCCTGCTCGTCAGGAAGCTGCCTTTTTCACATTTATCTATATCGATTCATGCAAATCTATAATAATGTCATCAATAACTGATTTTGAACATGACCGGGCATCTTATGTTGCAAACTAAGTCACTTTCTAAAATTTATTATAAAGTGCCTATGATGATTTCTGCTGTTATGTTCCAGTAGATTACGTACGACCATTTCATTTGTCAGATCTTGATTGAATTGAATTGAGTTAAATTCAATTCAATCACATTATCACGTTTGTGTTTATCAATATAATAATATAAAACTATTAGTGCGTTGAGCCCCGTTCCCACCATGTGGAAACGGGGCTCAACGTATTCTTCCCGCAACACTGAAACTTGATTCAGGTTTGGCCTGTCAGTTAGTCAGCCTGCTGCATTGCCTGTTAAGACAATATGACCGAGCTCGTTCTGGAGCTGGCTCAAGCCATGGCATATGCTATTGGGCATATACCGTGGCTTGGCTGGGCTGGGCTGCCAGGCAGGTGCCTACTTCTTTGCTTTTGTGGTGGCGGAGCGGTCGACGCAGTAGAGCACGAACTCGTTGTGGTAGCTGTTCTTGCGGCAGTAGAACTCGTAATCAGGGTTGATGCTCTTGATGAAGATTGGCAGCTCCCACATGTGTTCAATCTTGTGATAGAGGCAGACACACATGCGTGGCCTGTACTTCTGGATGGTCTTTACAGAGCCCTTGAGAGCTTCAAGCTCGGCGCCTTCAATGTCGTACTTGAGGAAGTCTGGCTTGATCTTGTTCTTCTCAATCCAGTCGTCCAGAACAATGCAGTCAACCTCGATATTGCCATCAGCTGTGGCATAGGAGGCACCAGCCATACCAGGAGCGGCAGCAAAAGGAATCTTGCACTCCTTGTCACCTACAGCAAGGTTAATGGCAGTGGCGGTATCGTGGCCATTGGCCTTGAAGTTCTCTACCAGAACCTGGTAGTTGTATGGACTTGGCTCAAAGCTGTAAACCTTGCTGGCTCCATTGTGGTATGCCCACAGAGCAGTATCACCAAAGCAGGCTCCACAGTCGATAAAGACATCACCCTTGTTGACCTTGACCAGATCACCATAGCGGTACTGCTCGGCCACATAGGTGGTCATGAGCATGGTGGCCAGATAGCCCAGCTCCTCTTCCTTGCAGGCCATCTTAGGGCACTGTGGGGACTTTACGAACTCATCCCAGCGGGCAACGATTTCTGTATCCCACTGCTCCTTGGTAAATGGTGATACCTGATCAGCAAGCTCACGATTAATGGTCTTGAGCATCAGATAGGACAGCTCATTCTGGAAATGAACCTTGCTCTGCTCATCACACAGCCAGGACATAACGATTTCCAGCTTGTTCTTGTGGGTTACAAACTTGGAAGAGTTGGTGTGCAGAGCGATTTGCAGAACCTTTTCTGCAAAATTCAGAGAGTCGAGTACAGACATGATATTTTCCGTGTTCGGCCTGACAAGAAGTCAGGCTACAAAAGATAAATCTTTCCTGCAGTAATACTAATCGATAACCGTGGCAATTCAACGCCACAGGAGATGTGCTATCGACCAGGGCAACACCTCAGCAGCGGGCCATGGCAATGGCAGCGCGTCAGACCATGTAGCAAGAGGCATGGCAAAGCATCAGGCTTCTGGTATGAGCAAGGGCATGAGCGACGCATCAGAGCCTCAGGCATGGTCCTGTTCATGGTCATTGACCAGGTCATTGGCAATTTCAAGGCAGATACCGGCCAGTCTATTCCTGTGGCCCTGCATCTGCTCCTGCTGTTGTCCATTGAGTAATGCACAGCTGGACTGACCGGCCAAGCCTGCCAGTACCATGTCTGCAGGCCGATTGGCCTGCTTGGCTGCATGCGTGCACGCAGGCAGGCATGGTTGTCAGACAAGCTGACCTGAATTGCCAGTATTGCCACGGCTGCTGCATTGCCATTATGGCGTCTTGCGTATCGGGAGCGGCCCCCGTTATGTGCATGACCTTCTGATGTGTAAGGCTGGAGGCTAATGCAGGCAGGCTTTGGCCGGGCTCAGAGCTGTGGCCATGGCTGGATGTTACTTTTTGTAATGGAAGTAGCCGTTGCGTTCTTCCATGGTATCAGGGAGGTAGACCAGGTTGAGGAAGTTGACTTCGGCATCTTCAGGTACGGTGCGCAGCCGCTCATATACGGTCTTGAGCTCCTCTATGGTGGTTGCTCCCAGGCCAGGACGATCCTGATTGATTACAGCATAGGCCCTGTAGCCCCATTTGCTTATCAGATCATGCCACCAGGTGACATTGCCTGTGGCCTCCATCATGAAAGGACAGAACTCGGCCATAATCAGAGGGCGGAAGCCCTGCTCAAACATCTTCTGAGCACCGTTGAAGACGAATTGCTCATGGCCCTCAACATCAATGAGGATAAAGTCAGGCCACTGATCTTTGTCTTCCTTTGCGTAGATGTTGTCAAGCGAGTCAGCTGGTACGGTGACAGTCTCAAAAGTGGTGTTGTCAAAGCGTTCAATCTGCTCGATGTGGTTGATGGAATTGCCGGCATCGTTGTTATGGTTGATGTGAAACTCTACCTCACCCTTCTTGTCAGTCAGGGCCACAGCATGGACCTTTACCTGGTTGTCCAGCTGATTGATTCTGATATTGTCACGCAGCAGCTCCAGGGTTGCCGGAGTTGGCTCAAATACATCAACACTTACCCTGCCTGTCAGCTTGGCAGCCAGTACGCTGTACCATCCGATATTGCCACCAATATTGGCCATCTTGAAGTGGTCTTTCTGATCAGCAATCATCTTGATGATGTTGGAGGCGATAACAGTCTCTGAAGGCTCCCAGCAGCCACTCACAGCAATAGACTGAGCTACATAGCCATGGAAAATACCAGGGTCAAAGGTGCGCATGATGTAAGGGCCCATGTCACCACGCCAACGGGTGCCCTCAGGCAGAGCTTTATTGAGCTCACTTTCATCACGCATCTGCAGCGCTTTGACAGCATCAGGCAGATTAACCAGACCAAAGTGCTCATCAGGCTTTTTCAGGCAAACCAGATAGAAAGAATTGCTGGCTATGCCCTCCTTATTGGCCATAAGAAAAGCGTTGAGCTTACCAGCATCCTCAAAGGTCATGCCTGCGATCCGGCTGCTGAGCTCCGGGGTCAGATGACACTTCTGACTTAGCATGCGGAAGTTGATGCCACGGGCATCAAGCTCCTTACAGCTTAATCTGGCTGCCTCATTCTGAGCTATAGCCTTGCGTTTCTGGGCATCCCAGAACTCAAAAGTTCCACCACTGATGCTGCGTACTATGCCCGGATCGGCCTCAGTCATTGGGTTATCCGGTGCAGCGGCTCTGATTTCAATCAAAGCACCATGAGCACAGATACGCCAGAGCTCAGAAATGAAATCAATGAAGGTAAAAGAGTCCTCAAATTGCAGTCTCTCGAGGCTGTAGACAAAACGGGCTGAGCAGACTGAGTCACTTTCTATTTTGGAAAGTGTTTTACCCCCCCCCCATTAAAAATGGCTTGTTTAAGCCATTTTCAATCATTGATGGTGTATTTTTGAAGCCCTTGAGGGTAAAGGTTTCATCACCAAAGTTCAGACAAATCATAATTCAAATACTTCGATATTAGTTACAAAGGACTGACCCCAGTCCTGAGATATAAATCTGAATAAGCACTTTGTTGCCAGGCAAGGTCAGGCCGTGCCAGCCAGTAACTTCACTTTTCAACGTCAGGAAGACTATCTGCAAGCAAGCATACCGGTCTATCTGCCTGCATGTGTTCCTGTTTATATGCCTGCCCTCATCCCTCCTGCCTGTATGCGTGCGTTCCTGTTTACCTGGCTGCCGTCACTCCTGCCTTACTGCATTTCCGTCAGCGTGCCTGCAAGGCATTAAAAGTGACTGCAGGGCTGATGCGTGCAGTCAGATGGGTAGTAGCAGTTCTGCTGACTGAGTTCCTGCAGGGCTGCAGGCTGGAGGCAGTCGCCAGCATTCACCGGGAACTGTACCGGGCAGACAGCGGGGCCATAGCCATACCGCTGGATGGCAGATGTGGCCGGCCGGAGCCTGGCCTGTACGGTCTGGCCAGAGCCAGAGCCAGGGCCATCCGCAGGCCGGGTCAATCTGGCTGGACTTGCAGTAAGCCTGGCTCGACAGGCGGGCTGCAAGCCTGGCTGGCGGGATGGCCATGGGGTTATTTGAGCTGGATGTCACCTGAGCTGGTTGTGTACTTGTCCAGTGGCAGGAAGAGCAGGTCAAGGTGGGCTGAGTCCGGGTTGTTGACACTGAGCTGGTCGTAGAATTTGCGCAGCTCTTCTGTTGTCATCGGAGCTATTTTGCCGTCAGTCATGGCAAATACCTGGTAGTTGTATTTCTCGACCAGCTCGTAATGGTAGCGGCACTCACCACGCAGGTGGAGCAGAGCCGGTGAGAACTCAACGAGCATGACTGGTCTGAAGCCATTTTCAAAGAGCTCACGGGCACCATCAAGGATCTTCTGCTCATGGCCCTCGGCATCCATGATGATGATCTCAGGCCAGTCCTTCTTATCCATGCTCAGGTAAGTACTGTCCAGAGTGTCGCAAGGAACAGTAATCTTTTCGTAGCGGCCATAGTCCTTGTCATTGCCCTCAGCAAAATGAACTACGCTGTTGCCACCAGCATTGGATTCATAAACATAGAAGTCTACTGAGCCTTTCTCATCGGACAGGGCTACGTCATGGACAGCAATAATATGAGCAAGATCATTTATGGCAATGGTATTTCTGAGCAGCCTCAGGCTCTGGGGAGCAGGTTCAAAGGCATCTACCTTTACTCCAGCTGAGGTACGGGCAGCAAGGATTGAATACCAGCCCAGATTGGCGCCGATATTGGCTACGGTAAAGGTTTCGTGCTTCTGACCAAGCATATTGAAAAAGGTGGCGGCTACCTCACTTTCAAAAGGCTCAATAAAGCCCACATTGATAATATTGCGTGAGGCATACATTGACTCTTCACCAGGATCATAGACGCTCATGACAAAAACAGCATCACCGGTGCTCATAAACGACTTAGCGCCAGATGTGACAAGAGAAGGATTGGCCAGAGCATAGCGGAACTGCTTATCCCTGTTGAAGATCAGGATGCACTGTATGCTGTTGAGAGCGTTATCAATACCAAGCAAAGCCTCGAGCAGCTGCTCAGGACTGGCAAAGCCTTTGTTTCTGAAGCTTTCTGGCACTTGCCTGACTGATACAGGAAACATTCTGGCAAACTCCAGATCAGCATCGATCCCGGAGGTGCACTTTACTCCCATAAGCGCAAAGGCTGCATCGAGCTTATCCTTGATTGAGGCAATGGTATATGGGTTCGGGTAGCTGATATTGACCTTGACCATGGCACCGTCGATCATCACTCGACGCAGGTCCTTAAAGAGCCCCTTGAGATATTCGCCTCCCTCACTGCTGCCAATAAGGTCAAGTGATATATTAACAACCGCTGAATTTGCTGAACTGTCAGGAATATCTGTCAGTCTGGCATCAGAGGTAGTAATGCCGGGTATACCCATGGACAGGATACGACCTCTGTAACGCTTTATGCCATTAGAGGTAACTGTAACCAGGCAGCTGACATTATTCCTGAGTTTTTTCAGATTAACGATACAGTACCTGAACACAGGGCGGCTGATATTTTGGGATTTGCTCATATTTACAACCTCAACAATGGATAAAGGTAAGCGGGCAGACGGTAGCTGCAAGTAACGACTGCACATAAAGCCCGGCCAGACAGGTCTTGCCATGCCATGCCACAGCATGGCACGGCATCCTGCCCAGACAATTCAAGCCTGGGCCGGGCAGCCCTGTCGTAAACTCATGCATGGCCGGCCTGCAGCGAGCCCGGTCAGTCCGGTCAGACAGGGCCGGGCCGGACACATCTGCCGTACGCATCATGCATGGCAGGCCTGTACCGATCCAGGCAATGAGCCGGATTAAAAGTCCACGGCCTGGGTCCCTGATTCAGAGGCATGGTCTACATCCATGCCTTATGGTCTCATGGGTTGCCCTGGGCTGTATGCCTGGTCGCTTGCATGCCCTGGTCTTATGGGTGTTTGCAGGCCGTGCTGGCCATGATGGGTGCAAAAGGGCGGCCAGCGGGAGTCATAAGAATGCGTATAATACAACGACAGCACGGCAGTGGGTAAATTAAGGCCTGTTTCTGAGCTTTTGAGCACATTATGGGCGCATTTTCAGCTCAATCTTTGTCTGAAGTTCAGGTGATTAAGCGCTATACTGTGCACTGCTGTCTGCAGACAGCATGATGTTTATTCCGGGGGCCAGATGACCACAAACAGTTCACGAACTTCCAGAGGCAAAAACGCCACTGCCGGCCGCAAAAGTAAAAAGGCCAGCGCTGAGACTGACCTTATGGCGCAGGAGACGCAGTATAAGCAGGATGCGCCGGATTCGGACTCTCCAAAAGACAGCAGTGAGAGCAAGTCATCGTGCAGCTGCGGCTGCTGCGCAGGCAAGAGTGTCAATCATGCCCATGAACTGGCTCTTGCCAATGGCGAGCTCATGTCCAGTGATGACATTGAGGTACTTTCAGCCTTCTTCAAGGCCCTGTCTGACCCAAGCCGCCTCAATATCGTCTACCTGCTGCTCCAGCACAAACAGCTGTCGGTAGGTGACATTGCCAGTAAGACCAATATGTCCGTCTCGGCAGTCTCCCACCAGCTGGCCATACTGCGCATGCGTAAACTGGTAACAGTCAAAAGAGACGGCGTAAAGAATTACTACGGCCTGTGCGATGACCACGTCTTTAAGGTCATCGAAATGGCCATTGAGCACATCAAAGAAGAATAGCCACTGGCACAGCCGGGAGCCATACCAGCATGGCTCCAGCCCAGCCGGGGGCCATCCCAGCCATGCTCCAGCACAACCAGGCGCCATCCCCTGCCCGGGTACAGCATGGCACCTGCCCGGCCTGGTAACCTCAATGCCACGGTACAGCAAGGTACCTGCCCTGACAGGCACCAGCTCAGCCAGGTACCAGCCCCGTGAATACTAAGGATATCTGGCATAGTGCATGAGCACTAAGGCACCATCATGTCCTGTACATTTATCCATATGCATGCATAGCAGTGGCATGCGTGGGGGCAGGAGCCTCGATGGGCTCGAGACCTTGAGGCCGGGAGGCCTCGAGACCTGCGGCCTGGGACTTGTTATGGAGCCGGAGCCCGGTCAAATTTGTCCTATCAACCAGAGAGACAGTCTAACGTGAGCAAATCAAATCAGTCAGCATCTGCTGAGCTTCCTGTTTACCTTGATAATGCCGCCTCCACTCCAATGGATGAGAGAGTAGCTGCAGCCATGATTGAGGTTATCTCAGGTGACTGCCAGTTTGGCAACAGTGCCTCCAAAACCCATAAATTTGGCTGGATTGCAGCTGAAATTATCGAAAAAGCCCGTGATCAGATTGCTCAGTCTGTAGGCTGCTCACCTCTTGAGATTATCTTTACCTCAGGTGCTACTGAGTCCAATAATCTGGCCATCAAGGGCATCAGCTATGCCCAGTACCGCATCAATGACAGCCGTCGTCATATCGTGACCACCTCCATTGAGCACAAGTCAGTGCTTGAGTGCTGTGAGCAGCTGGAGCACCATGGCTTTAAGGTCACTTACATCAAACCACGCACTGATGGCACAGTAAGCGCTCAAATGGTTGCTCAGGCTATCAGTGAGGACACCTTCCTTGTGTCCATAGGACATGCCAACAGCGTACTGGGCTCCATTAACGACATTGAGAGCATTGCAAAACTCTGTCGTGAGCACAATATTGCTTTCCATAGCGACTGTGCTCAGACCAATGGCCTTATTGATCTTAAGCTCGATGATGGCAATGTCTCCATGGCTACCCTTACTCCTGAGAAGATCTACGGCCCTAAGGGCATTGGAGCCCTGTACATCAAAAAAGCTCACAATATCGAGCTCGACCCTATCATTGTCGGTGGCGGCCATGAAAAGGGTCTTCGTGGCGGCACTCTGGCCACTCATCAGATTGCCGGCATGGGTGCAGCCTTTGAAATCATGAAAAATGAGCGTGATGAGGTCTTCCAGAAGCTGGTCAAGATGCATGACGATCTGCTCCCTGAGCTCAAGGCCAGTGCCGACATCACCATCAATGGCTATAACGAAGAGGGCACTACCCCTCACCTGCCCCACATCATTTCCATAACCTTTAATGGAGCTGCAGGCAGGAACATTGTTTCCAAATTCTCCAAAATTGCCTGCTCAACAGGCTCAGCCTGCTCTTCAAGCCAGATGCTGCCAAACTATGTGCTCACTGAAATCGGCCTGAGCGACGATGCAGCTCTGTCTACCCTGCGCTTCTCTCTGGGACGCTTCACCACCAACAAAGACCTGAGCCGCGCCATAGCAGAGGTAGCCCGCATCTGCTCATAGCAGCTGCCCCGACAAAGCAGCCCGCCCAATAATCAGACGCCATGATCAGACCAGCCCTCAAGCCTGGCCTGGACTGCCAGGCCAGATGTGGCCATCACAGCAGGGCCTGCCCGGCCAGATGTGACCATCACGGCACGGCCTGCACTGATGGACTCAGCACAGCAGGGCCTGCCCGGCTGGCCTGGCTCAGCACAGCGCAGGCTGTCGCCTGCTCTTACGGACTCAGTCCTGCAGGATCTACTCAGCCTTGCGCAGAGCAGCACAGCTCAGTAGCGCAGCATGGTCATGCACAGCCTGGCCATTCATTGAGCATGCTCTGATTGCCCGGCCGATCACGGCCCTGAACACTACTCCCTGACCGGAACTCACGGCATGCATGAGCAAGGAGCGCGGCCAGACATCTGGAGGTAGCTGCCATGCATGCAGCCATAACGCAGACACATGCCTGGCCTCAGGCTACGGATGAGCTGTGGATGAGCTGCGGCTGTTCTGTTGAGCTGACCTGCCCGATACCAGAAGGCCCTGACTTACGTCAGGGCCTTCTCGCTTTCAGCAAAAGTCAAAGATCTTCTGCCATGTCTGCATGCTGTCCTGGTGGCAGGTCGTCAGGCTGTCTGGATGACTGAATGACTGGACAATGGGGCTGCGATCTGAGGGCATATGACCGGCTGGCCTGCTAAATCCAGCAGGTCTGCTGATGCCTTCTGCTTACAGCTCTTCAACGGCAATGGAATAGTTGAAAGTCAGGCCCTGGCCTGCCTTGAGGGGCACTGTTGTTGGGACACCTGCGTCTTTGACGGCATTGTGCTCAGCAACTGACTGAGCGGCAAGGTCCCAGGCACCGGCTATAGGCTCAATGCCCAGACAGCAGTTAGTACCGTTCCATGGCTCATACTTGCGGCCGTAATTGCTCATCCACAGCAGACAGGTTGGAATGACTTCCTTATCCCAGTTGAGGGTAAGACGTACTCCCTTGTTTGGGTAGGTCAGCACAGCCTGTCCCTGAGGGTGAAGCATCTGAACAATTTCTTCGGTGTGATAAGGCTTAGGCAGACAGGTACCGTCCATGACCTCGGTATTGCCATCAGCGCCATGATATTTTTCCTGTAAAGGCAGACGGTTCAGGGCATCAAATCTGGCACCAGGCACCAGACGGCTGATACCGGCCTCACACTCAATGCCATAGACAATGCCGTCACCATCAATGGACAGCTCCAGTACGTTTTCCTCACCCTCAGTTGGGAATACCGGATGTACACCCATTGGAGCAGCACAGTCCTTGCGGGAGGTTACGGTGAAGGACAGCACGACACTGTCATCCCTCAGGGTAATAATTCTCTCAATATGAGCAAGGTCATTGCCCTCAGGATAGTCATAAGTCAGCAGAGCACTGTTACCATAGGAATTAACCTGCTTGAGCTGCCAGGTGCTGTGGCATGGCAGACCATGAGGGGCAGAGGCTGAAAACAGAGAGCAGTCTTCAGTTACAAAGCCAAAAGGCACACAGGCCCACTCACCTGACAGATGGTCCATGAGACTTGCAGGTGATGAGTAATAATCATCCTTGAGCCATGGAGCCTTATGCAGCAGCGCCTTGCGCTGACCACCGGCACACAGATAAATCTGAGCAAGCATGCCGCCATTGAGATCCACAACAGCCTCAAGCCTGCCCTCAGGTGATTTCAGTAATACAGGATTGCTCATACATCAGTTCTCCAGTAACCAAGCCAGTGTCAACTGTCCATTGTCCAGTGTCCATGACACCATGTGAAGAAATTCTTACCAGCCCCAACTCTCAGCGGCAAAAAGCCACCCAGCCCACCCCAGTTGTCATGCCCAGAGCCATGATCAAGCCATGCTTAAGGCAAGCCCATTGCCAGTCCATTGCCAGCCACGGTTCTGAACATAAACCATGGCCATAGTAAGCCCACATGGGCTGCAGCTGCAGGCGGAGCAGATGCTCAGGGCAAAAGGCAAAGTGCCTTTACGGGACCATGCACGGCTCATCCCCAGGTCAAAGCAAGTATCATGGCCGTAGTCAGGACTTAGGAGCTGAACGACAGGTCAGGCCGGTCCGGGTCAGGCAAAAGGCACTTACAGTGCCATGCTCCGCCAGCCACTGCTCAAATCAAAGGCCATTGCCGCAGTCAGGCATTAGGCGTCGCACGCAGGTCAGGCCGGCCCGGGTCAGGCAAAGGACCATTACCGTGCCATGCTCTGCCAGCCCATGCTCAAAGCAAAGGCCAGTGCCGCCGTCAGGCTCATGGAACAGGGGCATCAACAGAGTCCGGGAAAGTCCCCTGACCACAGCCATCCTCTGAAGCTCTACAGTGCCTGCATGACTGCGACAGGCCCTGTCCATTACTTGTACACAGCTGAGCCTGTATCACATGGCATAAGCCCCATGAGATGGGCTGTCAGTACTGCAAGGCTGTTCATGGCCGGCATACCCTGAATGGGCAGCATGATGCGCAGGGCTTGCAGGATAACTGGCCAGAGCTGTCTCATGCTCCTGCCGGAGCATATATGCCACGGCTGTCTTTCGTCCCTATTCCGCAGCATGGGCGTGAGTATGCGTGGCAAGGATGCCGTATAGGGCTGGGTAGCTCTCTGTCAGCTGCGATGCATGG
Organism: Anaerobiospirillum sp. NML120511; assembly: GCF_023050955.1. Taxonomy (NCBI): domain Bacteria; kingdom Pseudomonadati; phylum Pseudomonadota; class Gammaproteobacteria; order Aeromonadales; family Succinivibrionaceae; genus Anaerobiospirillum; species Anaerobiospirillum sp. NML120511. Next base: position 39,374 of record NZ_JALKIK010000036.1, on the reverse strand, counting down.
CTGGCAGCCATGCTGCGCCGCGTACGCCTGAGCTGCCGCCGTAGAGTGCCTTTACCACCGGGGTATCAAACTCACCGCCGAAAATGTACTCTTTAATCTTTTCAGGCAGCAGCTCGTAGAGGTCGTCGATATTAGACATGCCACCGCCCAGGACAATCACATCAGGGTCAAAGAAATTGGCGTAATTGGCAATGGAACGGGCAAGACGGCTGACATAGGCTGCAAAGCTGGCCTTTGCTGTGTCATCACCCTCACGCATCTTCTCAATGATGTACTCACTGTTATGAGGGTAAACCATGGCCTCCGGGTCAAAGCTGTCAGTACGCTTGGCATAGTCACGCTCAAGGCCGGTGCCGGACACAAAGGTCTCAATACAGTTCTTCTGGCCACAGAAGCATTTGACATCAGTCCATGCTGCAGCCTCTTCACTGGTAATCCATGGCAGGGAGTTATGTCCCCACTCACCACCAAGCAGGTTACGGCCCCTCCAGATTTTCTTATTGTGGATAAGGCCTGAGCCTGACCCAGTGCCCAGGATAATGCCCCATACCATGTCTCCATCCTTTCCTGATCCGTCTACAGCTTCAGACAGTGCAAAGCAGTTGGCATCGTTCTCAAGGTAAATCTCGTCATGACCAAGCACGGCAGCAAGGTCAGCTTTGAGGTCATGACCATTGAGCCACCATGAATTGGCATTCTTGATTACCCCTGTCTTTAAAGACACAGTACCAGGTATGGCAATACCAAGAGGGCATGAACCACCACTCTGTTCCTGAGCTGCAAATACCAGTGAGGAGATAGTCTTGATGGTGTCAGGGTAAGATCCCTTAACTGTGGCAGTACGCTTGCGGAAACACTCTTTACCGCTGGTATCCAGGGCAATAATCTCGGTTTTGGTGCCACCAAGATCTACACCCAGAGTAAATTGGCTGTTCAATGTCTGACCTCCCGCTGATAAATCATCTGAAACTTCCTTTCACATGCCGTGACCATGCCCATGCTGGTGCCCGTGACCATCAACATGCCAATGCCCTTGACCATACCTATGCCCATGAATGAAGATACATGCTCACATATCCAGACTGGCTTACAGTCCAGCATTCATGCTGGCCCATGCCCAAATGGGCTTTCAGTACTTAAGTCATGCCAGCATCTGCCATGCTCTAAGAATCTTCCTCAGACCTGCATTAACGCCAGTCCAGGCCCCGCCCAAAGTCTAAGGATTAATATCAGGCTCACGCCCTGCTCCATGCTAAGGCTAAGACTCATGTTCAGGTTCAGAGCCGAAATAAGGCTCACGCAACCATGCCAGCACTTCAGACTGTGAGGAGCATAGACTGATACTGTCATTGCTTAGTCAGATGACAGCTGACCTCTGGCATATGACATGACGAGCTGCTGATGCGCCGCTCGGTCCTGGGCTTTGCTTTATGGGGCACAGGGCATCAGGCCTCTGAATCCGTATACGTGACCATCATTAACCCGGACACAGTATTGTCAGTCCATGTCTGCATACTCATATCTGACGCGGACACAGATAGACAAGTCTCATGCTTTGTCTGTGACTAAGCCTCAAACTCAGACTCATGTGGCCTGTATCCGGTTCATCACTCACCAGGCCTCGGACAATGCTGGATAAGCCTGCATATCCGTCTGAGTCCAAAGCGCTACCATCATCATGTCAGAGACTGACTCATACCATAAGGTCGCTTGTCTGAACATGGCACGACAGGGATGGATAAGCTTGTCAGTGGACGGCATGGCTGTTCACAGCATGTCGCAGCAGGACAAGTCCGTTGCTGTCAGGTCATGGCATTACAAGGCCATGCCTGTCCGTTAATTGCATGTCATGCCCCTGGCCGACCTTGCCCGGTCGGACCTGGACCGGTCTGCCCGACCCGGCCTGTTCTGCAACTCAGGTTGAAAGAATGACCTGGTTTGGGCCGGTGCATGAAAAAAGAAAGGCTTACCTTATCCTGGCAAGCCTTCATCAGTATGTCTAGAAAACTTTTGTGCTCAATGAGCCAAGTTAATTACTTGCGTACCTTGTCGTACTCGTTGCACAGACACCACTTCATTGGGACGTCTTCTTCAATCTCGGAGAAGCGTGGGCAGCCCTTGAGATAGTGGTTGTCATTATGGTCGTCATTGACCTTGGAAACTTCCCAGCTCATTACCTTGCCGTTTTCAGCCCAGAAAGAGTGGTACATGCGTGGAGGCAGGGTTACACCTGAACCTGGCAGCAGACGAATAACCTCGCCTGGCTTGAATACAATCTTCTGGGAATCGACACACAGCTCAACAGGACGCTCTGTGTCCAGGTGGTTATCTTCAGTGGCCCAGTAGCACTTGATGCACAGCTCACCGCCGCCACGGTTCAAGATGTCTTCCATCTTGAAGGTGTGGAAGTGGTAAGGAAGAACCTGACCATCTTCGATGATCATCATCTTTTCGGCATATGGCTTGTCGTAACGTGGGTCGGTTACTGAGCCGTTACGCAGGGTGAACAGGCAGGTGCCGGACTTGTAGAAATCGTCTGAGCCGTAATCAGTAACATCCCAGCCAAGCTCGAGGTCAAATACCTCAACCCAGGACTCCTGGTCGGCCTTCTTCCAGTCATCAGCTGAAATGTAGGCGAACTTTGGCAGGGTCATGTTTAATGACTTTGAGAACTCAATAGCATCGTCAACAATCTTATTGATAAAGGAACGCTTCATTAAAACCACCTATTCTGCCTGGCAGAAATGCTAAATCCATTACGCCGTGATCCTTATGCAGCGCTATACATGACCATTGCAGTCATCATTACCCTGTTATCACAGCAAACACAGCAAATTTAGGAGGAGCCGCTTATAAAAGCCCGTTAAGGCCGCGTCTCCGTCAATGCAAATGTTTGCATTAATAATACCCCAAAACGCTCTGACATTGTCAAATTTCATTGGAAAATGATGCGAAAGAACACGATTTTTATAAGCTTTGTGCACTTGATCCCAAAACAGCAAACCTTTGCATAAATCACTGGACAAAGCCGCCAACCATATTTACTCCCGTCACACTGACCATCCAGCCCCTAAAATACCAGCTACTCCTCCCGGCCCCTGCCACCTTGCACAGGCCACCCCATACCCCGCCGCAGCCATTCTCTCTGCCAGAGCTCAAACGTTCTTTACTACATACTACATAGAGGCAAACAGCCACAGGTCGCTACTTGGCTACAGTCGACTGGTGAAATAAGACAGCACAGAGATGCTAAGCCGCCAGGAACTGTTACAGAGCCGCCATGCCGGCAGTCAAGACATCAGACCGCATTGCCGCCGGACTGCCGAACGGCCGAACTTCCCGACCGTCATGGTCATAACTGTTCGGTCAATCCGCCCTGTCCCAAAATGCTGAGGGAAGCCCCTGACATGCAGGAGCTGCCTTCGCATTAAAAAAATCCCTACAGTGAAACAGGTTGCAGCCACAAGGACCTCACCTCTCCACTATGCCATCAGGGCATCAGGGATGCTTCATAGCCACGGCTTGCCGTACATGGTTAGTCCATGATTGTGCTCATACCAGGGATAGTGTCCTTGCTCTGGCAAACACAGAGCCTAATTGCAGCCCATCCCCATATCCAGAGCCCGGCTCATGCCATTTCTCATGCTTAGTCACCTACTCACATGCGCGCATGCCTTCTGCTGGCAGCTTAGTATGCAATCAGCACCAAGTCGGTAAGGGGCAGTCAGATGGAACTGCGACGTACCTGGAAACGGTAGCCCAGGTTGAGGATCTCAATATAGCCCTTGAGCTCATAGAACTCTTCGGGGTGTGGTAGAAAGCCAGTACCATTACTGGGTGACTCTTTTTGATGGTCTCCAGAGCGCCCCTGATAATCTCAGTCTCCAAGCCCTCAACATCTACCTTAATAAGGCCCACATCAAGGTTGAGCTCCCTGACGTAATCATCAAGGGTAATAACCTCACCATCCTCATAGAAGTCATCACCCTTATGGCAGTCAATGGCCATGGTGGCAGTAGCATCTGCAGTACTACTGGTCCTGCTCAGTCTGATGTTACCTGGCTTTTCACCAAGTCCCTTCTTATGAGCAAGGATATTACCTGCCTTAATATCGTCAGCCAGCATGGCACTCAGCTGCTTGTAGCTCAGGTCACCAGGCTCAAAGCTGTGCAGCTTTGAGTTGCCAAACAGTGCCTTGAACAGCAGCAGGGTATCGTCCACAAAACCGCCAGCATCGATAATGTCCCTGCCATTCAGGTAGGCCAGCATGCCAGCTGGTAGGTCGTACAGACCATAAAGGCTGGTAAAGCTCGAGCACCAGTCCTGAAATACCTGCCTGAGGAAAGGAGGGTTGTCCGCTTCCATTTTCTGTCTGTAGTTCTCCAGCAGAGCACGGTCAACATTTGTCCAGGCATAGCTTTCCTTTACCAGGATGCCACTGTCGGCACGAGCAAGCTCCACCAGTCGCTCACGCAGATCTATGCACTCACATGAGACCTCATCAAGACCATCCTTGAGCCTGCCCAGCACCTCAGCCATGACAGGAAGGTCACGGTAATGAGCACACTGCCCAGTCCACATGAAATTGAGATTTCTGTAGTTGCTGCAAACGTAATTGCCGAATGCCTCGGCATTCATCGGCATATCCTTTCCTTTCCTTGGATGTTTAAGGTCGCAATGATCTTTGCCCGCCCAGCATTAACCGCCGCTGAACCAGCCTGCCCAGACAGAACCTCCCATCACCATGGCAATTGGCACAAAGAGCCTCCTACCAGACCGCTTGCAGGCAAACTGCAAGGCAGCCATGCAGGCATTGGCCATAGCTGAGTTCAAAAGGAAAGAAATAAGAATGTAATGGTCTGCAAGACTGAGATACAAAGTGCTGCATTAATGACATTTGCAGCAGAGAGCAGGAGGCTGCTATAGAGGAGGGAATCAAGAGATAAAGCGGCAAGGAAGACAGGCACACCTGGAAGAAAGTGTCACACTCAATGGTACTTTTAGCATAACTTCACTGTCGCTGAATGACAGTAAAAATGCCCGAAACGAAGAGCAATGAACAGCTCCAACCGACGCGCAACTTATTGACACTTTTAAAAATTCGCGGAGCGAATTTTTGTATGAACTGTAAGTTGGCATTAAGTATGCTTTTTTTTTTTTTTTTTTCGCAAAATTTGGCGATGGCCGCGTCTTTGAATTTCACGTCTCGTAAACCTGATATTTAAGCCATTTTGGCAAAAATACTTGTTTACCAGCCTACCAGTTCTGTCCTGTCCCTCCGCTCTGGACAAGAGCCGAAATTCGCACTCATGCGTAATTTATTCTTTATACACATGCGCAAATGATGAGAGCAATCAGGCTCATATTGTAGTTGAAATTTCGCAGTCTGACTTGCCTTTTGGTGTTTTTCACCAAAAAAGCACGCCAGACATACTTTTGCATTTATGACACCAGGTTTTAATGCAAATGTAAGCGAACAGTATCAAGCACACCTGACCTTTGAACAGGTACAGGCAAAGGCGCTGTCTGAACTCACTTCTTCCTCCCTTCTGGTTCATCCCCCTGTCTACAGACTTAGTACCCCTGACTCAGGGTAAAGACAACACCGGCTTATCTGAATCACTGCCAGGTATTTCCCTGCTTATCAAGCCACACGACCTCAACTGGCTCAGCCAGTACAAAACGGTCCGTGTCGGCACGCAGACTGAGCAACATCCTGACAATATCCTTTCAACTGCGCCGGCAGCCACAGCGCAAGCCGTGACAGCCTTAAGTCCAGCACCAGGTATGGTGCCCCTCTGAACACACGTCAACTCTGCCTGACGATTCCTGTACCGACGCATTGAATAAAAAGCTGCCCCGCCCCCTGGCCGAGCATCAATGCGCCGCACCATCCTGTCTCCTCTGCACTGCAAACACGGCAACGGAACACTTCGTTGCCTGCAGTGATCTGCACCTGACCACCAACGAAGTGAAGTGGTCATAAGTTTCTGTAATCCCCTCTGAACTCTTACCGGCTCACTCTGCCAGCCGGACCCAGAAAAAAAGCACTTAATACGAGTCAGAGGCACAGCAACACGCACCAGGCCAGAACCCCCACTTCATCAAACTTTTCAAAAAAAAACTAGATGAAACTTTCAAACAACGCCATCAAGTTCCTGATGGCCCAATATCGTGCAATCTACAAGAACGCCTACTTCAAGGGCATTGCCTCTGCCGTAGTCCTGACCACCGGTCTGGCAGCTGGCCAGGCTCAGGCTGCTGACGCTGCCCCAGCCCACGAAAAGCTTGCATCTGGCGCTTTTGCAACAAGCATCGGAACAGCCGACAAGCATTATGACCTTGATGTAGCAAGTGCAGCATGGGCAGTTACTGTTTCAGGTGGTGGCAGCTGGAACGCCCACCTGTACTCAAATGGTGTCAGTGGTAATGCTGCAAACAGCATTACAAGTAAGACAGGTGCCGTCACTTTAAAAGGTAATGGCACTCTTACAATCAAGCATGGCAAGACTACAGATGCTTTCAACATCAAGGCTGCTGACGCTGCTCCTATTACCATTGATATCGCTACTGTTGACGTAAACAAAGGCACACTGAGTGTTGCTGCATCAGGCGCTAACACTGCTGCTTTAATTGGTGACGTAATCAAGGTTGGTGCTGAGGGTATCATCAAGGTAACTGGCGATACATCAGGAGCAACTCTTGGTGATAAGAGCACTGCATTCCAGATGGAGGATGGCGCTGTCATTGAGGTTGGCCAGAGTGGTGCTGTATTAGGTAACATCTCTGCTGCCAGCGGTGGTGAGTTCAAGTTTACCAATAAGACCTCTGACCTCAATGCCTACGGCTTAGGCGCCAATGCCAATATCAACATCGTCGGTGCAAAGACCGATGGCACTGCTACCAAGATCACCATTGCTGACGACGCTACAACTAAGGAAGTAAATGAAGGCCTGCTGCAGATTACATCTGGCTCATATGGTATGGACTCAACCTCAGGTACCGCCGGTCTTACCATTAAGAGCGGTACTTTAGAGTTTGGCAAAGACGTTAAGTTTACTCTTACTGGCGCCAGCGGAGCTACTGTCACTGTAGGATCTGGATCTACAAGTGCTGCAGTTCTCAAAGTAAGTAAGGATCAGCTCAAGAAAGTGCTTGAGAATGCCAAGGGACAAGTAAATCTCGGAGCTTCAGGAGCAATTATTCTTACAGACACCACTCAGGTAGATGTAAGTGAGTTCCAGATGTCCGGCTCAGCTACAGACCAGAAGATTGGTTTCTCAGGCTCGGGCTCAATTTATGCCGCCGATATGCTGGTTTCCAAAGCAATTACCAAGGACGGCTCCGCTGCTAACGATTCAGCCAACACCCTTCTCAAGGCTCAAAGCTTAACTCTGGGCTCAGACTCCTACAACGGTACTACTACCCTTGGTTTTGGTGAGGCAACTGCAGAGTCCCTCACTATGAAGTCAAGTGGCGCTTTTACTCTTGCTAACAAAGTAAAGCTCGCTACTTCAAAGACTGATTCAACCGCCATTACCGGCAACGTACTCGTCTCTGGTGGAGCTCTGACTGTTGAGCAGGGTGCCTACACTGCTGCTGATGGCATCGATGTTAAGGGTGGTACCCTGGCTGTAACTGCAGCTGCAGGCAAGACCACATCCCTTACTGTAACTGGTAACTTCAAGGCTCAGGCTGCAGACAATAGCAAGATTACTGTTAGTGGTTCTGGTGCAACCCTCAACTTAACCGGCGCTACAGTAACTGGTGTTGGCAAAAGTGATAAGACCATCGCAATTGGTGTTGACGCAGGAACATTAAAGCTCAAGGGCACTGATGTTACCAGTCTCATAAGCAATGAAACCAAAGGCGGTTTATTTACCATCAAGAACAACGGTCTGGTAGAGGTTGATGCCTCTGCAGGCGAGCTGGTTCTTGATGCTGCTACCACCAAGAAAGAAGGTGTTAGTGCTAAGGGCTTCAACCTGAACGGCGGTAAGCTTGCTGTAAAAGGCTCATTAGTTCTGTCTGGCACCTCTGCTGACCTTGGTACCGGCACCATCCAGGCTGACTCCCTGACTTTCAAGAGCGATGATGTGAAAGTTGCATCAGGTAACTACGTTGCCATGAGCTCTTTAGGTGCAGTAAAGGCAGACGGCACTACCGTTGCCCCTGTTGTACTGTCCGGTTCCGTTCTGACACTGGGTTCAGCTGCCGATGATGGTGGTGAGATCACCTCTGCTATTACCATTGGCGAAGGATCAGCTTCAGGCACCATGTCTGTTGCCGGTGGCACCTGGTCTGGTGATGTTGATATTGAGAACAAGAGCGGTTCTCTGGTAATTGGCGGCAAGAAGGTCAAGGCTGAAGATATTGCTCCTGCAGCTGCCGGTCTGAGCGTCAACAAGCTTACTGGTACAGCCGGTAAGATTACTGTAGAGAAGAATGCCTCCTTACAGGTTAAGGAGCTGGTCAACTCTGGTTCTACTATTATCACTATCAGTGAGGGTGCAACTGCCTCTACCAACAAGCTCACTGTTTCCGGCGGCTCATTAAGCATCACCGGCAGCATGACTGTAAGAGGTGATTCCGCCGATACTGAAAAGAAGGGCGTTGACCTGGTATCAGGCAACAAGAATGTTGTTGTTACTGATAAGGGTAACCTCGAGTTTGGCAGCACTGCTGTAAGCTCCATGCTGACTGCCGACGGCGAAGCCTGGAAGCTCAACACCGCTGACCTTAAGGGCTTTACTTCCAGCTCCATCGACCTCAGGCAGGGCGGTACTGTTAAGTTCAGCTTTGACTCCGGTGTTTCCCTTGCCTCTGCTGACCTTGTAAAGCTGCGTGACATCTTTGGTGTTGCTTCTGGCTCTTTAACTGCCGGTGTTCTGGACCTTGGCAATGCCACCATTAACGGTGTTACCGGTGAGGGTGGCGTTGTTGTAGATGGCAAGGTTGCATGGAATGATATCAAGGGCTTTGCTGACGTCAACTCAGACGTTGTTAACAAGGACCTGGCTGATGTTATCGTAACCAACATCTCTGAAGATGTACGTGGTAACTTCGGCTCTCTGCAGCAGGCTGCCGGCTCTACCGATACTCAGATTGGTATCACCACTTCATCCAGCTTAAGCGGTGCAAACAAGAACAATGGACTGTTTGCCTCTGATTCAACTGGTAAGAATGTAGTTGGCCTGAGCGTCAAGAACGGCACCTTAACTCTGAACAACTCAGGTGAGGTTGGCAAGGTAAGCCTTGCTAACGGCTCTGTACTCAAGCTCAACGCCGGTCAGGGCGGCACCATCACTGTAAAGGGTGATGTTGCAGGCAAGAACACCTCTGAGCTTCTGGTTACTGCAGGTACTGCCAATGTAACTGGTGCTGCTAATGTAGGCTTCCTCGACAGCGCCAAGGGCTCTGTCTTAAATGCCGGTTCCTTGAATGCAGCAAGCAATACCAATGAGAACATCATTGACGGTGTCGTAAATGTTACTGGTGATGCTTCTTTCGCTGGTGCTCTCAAGCTCAGCGGCACTGCCTCTGTTGGTACCTTAACTGCCAAGGGCACTCTGGATACCGCCAAGGGCAGCGCTCTTAAGGTAACCACTGGCGCCTTTACTGCTGAAAAGGCTGTTGATGCCCTCGGTACCATTGAGGTAACCGGCTCCGGCTCTGTCGCAACCTTCAAGAACCTGGCTGAGCTCAATGCTGATGGCAACAAGTTTGTTGACGTGAACTTCAATGCCGATGCAACCATTCTTGGTGACACCGAAGTTGCAGGCAAGGTTGATGTAGGTGACACTCTTAATGTTATCGACGGCGCTACCTTAAAGGCTGATACCTTAACCCTCAAGAACGGCACCAACCAGTCCATCCGTGTTGGTACAGCAGGCACTCCTGAGCAGCCCCCAGCACCAGCCAATCCATCTGATGTGGTTGCTCCTTCTAACGCTTACCTGAGCGTTAAGAACCTGGAACTCAATGGTGGCTTCATCGTTGTTGATCCAGACTACGATCAGGGCGCTTCCATTGCTGCTGTTAAGAACCTGACTGATGCTGATACCACCAAGGGTACTCATTCTGGACAGGTAAAGGGTCAGATTCTGGCTCTGCAGAACTCTATCGTTTCCCTGGGTAACGAGAACGTTGATGCAGTAAAGGCTACCTTTGCCAAGTACCTTGATAGTGCTGACGGCTCCCTCAATCAGGAGCAGCTGGGTTCTATCGTATACGTAGCCAACAGCATCAAGCTTGGTTCCGGCGACAAGATCGTTATTGATGGCAGCAGGTCTGATAACAGTTTAGAACAGGAGCTTGATGCTCTGAATAATCCAACAGCTACTGTAAGCAACCTCTTCGCTGATACAATCACAATTGGTGAAAACACAGCTCTGGCTGTTGACTATGCAGCAGTAGAGAATGGTAAGACCGCCATTACCTTCTTCGAGGATGGCGCTACTACCCCAGCTAATGCTACCGCAACTGTTGCTGCTGATAAGAATGCCAAGGTTCTGCTTGCTGGTAACGGCTTCAGCCCATACAAGGACATTCAGCTCTTCGGTATTACCAAGAGTAATGGTACTGCCGCAGTTGAAGGAGCCAAGGTAAACCTGGAGTTCTTTGATGACAGCGACCAGGTCCTTGAAGTTGAGACTGTAAATGGTCTGTTCAGCACTGAGCTGAATGCTACAAGCAACCTGCTCGACAAGATCAGCCTGCAGTTCAGCGAGACCAATGCCCGCAAGCTGTTTGGCAATCTGTCCGCTCCTGTACGTGATACTCTGATTACCTACGGTATGAAGACCATCAACGGCAGCGATGCTGATGTAAAGAACGACATCCCAGTACGCGGTGAGATGACCGGCTTCATGGTTAACAAGAAGGGCCAGCTGACCAATATGGATGGCGCAGTAGTTGATTTATCCAAGGATAAGGAGCTGGCCAAGCAGCTTACCGATGCCGGTATTATCAATCCTGATGGATCCGTCAAGGCTGCTGCTGTCGGTATGAACCGTGATGAGAATGGTGTTCTTTACTACACCCCATCCAACGAGCTGTTCAACCGCATCATGGATGGCACTACCGCTGGTGTTGACGCTGAAACCGCTGCCCGTCTGGCTGACTTCGGTGGCGTAGCTCAGGCTGCTCTGCGTGCCGGTAACACCACCTCTGACGCCATTGCTGCCCGCATGGGTGTAGGCGTTAACGGTACTGTTACCTTCGCCGCTAACGGTCAGGGTTCAGGCATGTGGGTAACCCCTGTCTACAAGACCGCTGACTCCGACAGCTTTGGTGCTGATGGCGTTGACTATGGTACTGACATGAACCTCTACGGCGTAGCCGTTGGTGCTGATGTCTCCGTAATGGAGAATGTAAGTGCCGGTGTCATGTTCAATGTAGGTTCCGGTGATGCTGACGGTCAGGGTCTTGGCTCCAACGTCAAGAACGACTTCGACTACTACGGCTTTGGTGCTTACATGGGTTACACCATGGGTGCTGCCTCCGTTGTAGCTGATGTTTCCTGGACAACCGTTGACAACTCTGTTGAGGGTCAGACCGGTCTTGGCACTCTGGCTGCCTCCATTGACAGCTCCGCTCTGTCTCTGGGTGTAACCGGCAAGTACGCAATGGACTTCGGCGGTGTTAACGTAACTCCACACGCTGGTTTACGTTTCACCCGCATCGACCAGGACGACTACTCTGTAGGTAACGGCACAGACGTATTCGCTCAGTACAGCTCCAACTCCATGAACGTCTTCTCCGTACCAGTCGGTGTAACCGTTGAGAAGGAGTACACCTTCGATGCCTGGAGCGTCAAGCCAGCATTTGACCTGACCTTAACCGGCAACTTTGGTGATGACGAGACCTCCGGTACCGTTGACTGGGAAGGCATCTCCAACCTGAGCACTGACATCAAGTCAGAGTTCGTTGACACCTTCACCTACAGCACCGCCATTGGCGTTGCTGCACAGACCGGCAACTTCGGTATGGGTCTGGGTGTTAACTACACCGGTGCCTCCAACGTCAAGGAGTTCGGTGTTAACGCTAACGTACGTTACGTATTCTAATAACAGTTTGTGATATTCATTGTCACCGTAGCCGGGGCAGCAGCCCCGGCGTCTGGTGGTGATGTCACATCACGATTTCCTGGGAACCATTACTCAGGAAGACTGTTATCAGAGCGTTGCATGCGTATACACACTCAAAAGAATTTATAAAGCATTTAAGCCAATATCATGTTCATGCCCGGACAAACACCCTGCACATGATAGGCAAGCTCATGTGTAAGGAATGAGTCCCAAGCAAGAACATAATACCGGCCAGATGCTTTACAAAATATTTAAGGCGGTTTCCGGATTTCCGAAAACCGCCTTTTACGTTGGGATAAATATACCTATGAACAGATTGGCAATTGGACTGCTGGATTTGCTCGAGATTATGATGGCCTTATCGCGTGACCTAAGTGCCCCGCTTTTGCCATACCGCACACACGCTTGTTACCCATGACTCACACTCCATACGAGCCAGAGGATTGCAATACTGCAGAGTGCAGCACAGGCCATGATCCATTGTTTGCATAAACAATTTTTGACATACTTGCAAATTATGATACAGGCACAAGCGCTCTATAAGTTAGGCTCAGAATGCACCGAAACCGCCCGCTATTGACGGCAGAGTCAATACAAACTATCCTGAGGAATAAAAGAAACTTACAGGCGCTAAAAAAGCATATAATTGACATTTATTGCCTTTAAGAATAAAAAATTTTTCAAAGGAACTGTTAGTTGGCATATAATATGCTTTTTTTTTTTTTTTTCGCGAAATTGGCGGTGCCAGCGTCCTTGAACACGCCCATGCATTCGATATATAAGCCATTTCTGGCCACTTTCGAGTGCCTGTGTTAATGTTCTGTCCATTTCTTTCCGTCCTGGATACCTGGGCCAAACAGGCATTACATAACGGCTGAAATATCAGCTTTAATCTTTCATTGTAAGCCTTTTGATGCCCTTATATGTAGTTGTTACGATGTCGCCATGACATCGCTGTGCTGCCACATTATCCTTATGATTTGCAGTATAGTCACCGCGAGTCTTACCGACTCAGTACCGCTTCCCCACCTGTTCAGTTCCAGCCTTAAGTCATGCATTATTTCGAGCAAAAGTACCATTAACTTGTGACACTTGCTTCGAACCTCACCGCATGACCGGTCTTCCAAAATCTCTGCCGTTTTCTTTCGGCACGAGCATTCAATCCGTCAACAGCCAACAGGAATGGTAACCCGAACCATGTCTGCTTTGCAGTATGTGGGCTACCTGCACCTCAGTATTTCATGCTCTCTGAGCGTGACCAAACAGGCTGACAAGACCGTCCCTCAAAGGCATATCACCTCACCTCTCAAAGCCACTCCATCAACTCAAAAAGGACTTTTCTACGTCCCGTATTGTGTCCGGAATATGGCCCAACAGAGCGCTGCAGGATGCTCGCTGAACCGAAAAGCCACTGGCAGCTTATGCCAGCTCTCATATCACTAAAAAAGCATTGCGGTACAAAGGTGAGTATACAGCTTACAACTGGTCATACGCTGACAGTACACCAGCCATGACCAGCTTATCCAGAAGAGCTCTTAGGCATTTATGGCCATGAGAACAGCAAACAGCCAGCAATTCCTTGTCATCACAGGCAAGGAATCAGCTGGCACCGAGCCGCCGTGAAGTGAAGCGGCTCCTTCCTGATAAGGGCGGGCCTTAAGGCACTCCGGCTCATCAGGAAGCGCGAGACAGAACACACTTCAAATTTCATTACAAAACAGATGAAACTTTCTAACAACGCCATCAAGTTTCTGATGGCTCAATATCGTGCAATCTACAAGAACGCCTACTTTAAGGGCATCGCCTCTGCTGTAGTCCTGACCGCCGGTCTGGCTGCTGGTCAGGCTCAGGCTGCTCCTACAGAGCTGAAAAGTAATTTTACCTCACTTGAGGATGCCTCAGGTGACCTTTATATCAAGTCAACCATTTCCGGTAACGGAACTCTCAAGCCTTGGAATGCCAAGCTTTCTTCATCTGGAAGCAACAGTGGCGCTTTCCAGGCATCAGGCGGTGCATTGAGCTTCACTGGTGATGGCTCGCTGGTATTAGATGCCAACAAAACTACTGCATTCTCCTTTTCCGCATCTGGCTCAGGTTCTATCAGCGCCTCTATTGGTCTTATTGACATATCTAAGGGTGCTCTCAAGATTATTGGTGATGGAAAGAGTGGTACTGCAACAGTATCAGCTAAAACCATCAATATTAAGAGCGAGGTATCAGGCGGCGCATCTGTCACAATTGGTGATGCCACCAAGTCCGGTGCCGCTTCATTAGGTTCTAACAACTCAACAATTAACCTTGGCCCATCAGGTTCCATAACTCTTAATGGCTCAGGTGCAGCTACTGCAAAGGTTATTGGTAACCTCGTTGCAACTGGAGGCGCTATTAAAGTTAGCGGATCAGGCGGCACCATCGGAACATGGGGTAAGGATGCAACTGTTGACATTACCATAGCCTCTGGCGCCGGCATGAATGCAGTATTAGAGCTGAAGGATGACGAGGCTACTGCCGACGTTGATGAGGGCACTTTAGGTATCGCTTCTGGTACCATTACAGTTACTGGCGCACAATCAGACGCAGCAAAATTATCCATTAAAGGCAATCTTTCTTTAGGCGAAGGTGTATCCATCACCAGCAAGAGCTCAGGTAGCGGCTCTATAGTCGTAGGCTCAGGTGCTAATGGCACTCTGTCTCTTTATAAGAAGACTCTTGATGGCTACCTTGGAGAGAAGGGTCAGCTGGATCTGAAAGGATCAGGATCTCTGGTTTTTGTTACAGCCGACAGTACTGCTGTAGACCTTGGCGGCACTGAGATTGTTAATGCAGCTGCAGACGGCAAGCTCTCTGCTGCATCTGGCGCTAAGATTAAGTCTGAAAATGTTCTTGTATCCGCTCCACTTTCCGGTAATGGTTCAGGCAATGTAGTTATCGTTGCCAATAAGACCCTGACACTCGGCAGTTCCTCATTTGACAATGCTGGCGGCAAGCTTGGCTTCAGTAGCGCAGAGGCTCCTAATGTTGAGTTCGTAAACAAAACTGGCGAAAGCGTTTATACCCTGCAGGACAAGCTGACTTTAACCAGCGTTTCTGCTGACGGTACTACTGCTCAGGACGGTTCTATCACTGGTGCTGTCAATGTGTCCGGTTCTATCACCGTTAAGGGCGGTAACATTACCAATTCAGGTGATATCACTGTCAGTGGCGGCTCCATTACTGTAGATGGTTCAGGCAGCGCTGACTCTGTCCTTAAGGCCAGCGGCAACCTGACTCTTGCCGATGCAGCAGGCACCAAGCTGGTAGCTTCAGGAGCAAAAGCAACCTTAGACCTGACCGGTGCAACTGTTGCTAAAGCAACTGGTACATCTAAGCTTCCAGTTATTGAGGCCAATGCCGGTATCGTAAAGATTAAGGCTTCCGATGCCCAGGCTATGCTTGATACTGTTACAGCAAGTGCCAGCGGCACCCAGTTCAAAGTAAGTGGCGGCGGTAGCCTGATTGTGTCAGGAGAGCTTTCTCTTGATAAGAGCAAGATCGGCGGCAGTGGTATGGATAAGGGTGGCATCCTTCTTACTAAGGGCACCCTGTCTGCTGATGGTCTGGCAGTAAGTGGTCTTGCCAGTGGTGCAGCTCTTGATATTGGCGCCAGCGGCAGTATCTCAGTAGGCACCTTAACTCTTGAGAACGAGAAAGATGGCGCTTATAACGACGTCTATGTCGGCTCCGGTAACTACACCGTACTCGAGGCTCTTGAAACCACTCAGGCAGTAGGTCTGCACCTTGCCAGCGGCTCCACCATGACCCTCGGTGGTACTAATCATATTGACGGCGGCTCAATCGCTTTCAACAAGATCAACCTGGCAAGCGGCTCTACATTCAACGTATCTGTAGGCCCATGGGGTTCTGTTGCTACCAGTGTAGCCCTTGCTGACGGCGCAAAATTTAAGATCGATACTAATGGCGCCTTCACTGCCAAAGACATGACTGTAGCTAACGGTGGCTTAACCGTTGGTACCGATGCCTCACTGAACCTGACAACCTATACTCAGACCTCTGGTGACATCACCGTAAACGGTGCAATGACTGTTGCTGGTAAAGAGGACATCACTCCAGGTTTAGATGGTGCTGACGACACAGTAAATGGTTACGGCCTGAAGATCGCTGGCAAGGTTGATGTTGCTGGTCCAAATGCATCATTCACAATCGGTTCAGAGGCACTCAAGGCTCTTGCTGATGAGCGCTTTGTTACCGATGCCAGCGGCACCATCTCCGTTGCTTATAAGACTGATGCCTCAGGCAATGCCTTTGACATTACCTCAGGTGATGCTGCTCAGTTCTCCATGACAAAGTTTGGTACTCTGAAACTGCAGTTTACCGAAGCAGACACCTTTACTCTGGATCAGCTCAAGGCCCTGCGTAAGGAGTTCACCAAGTCAGAAAAGGCTCTTGGTGATGGCTTCATCTCACTTGGCAATGCCAAGATCGATGGTGTATCCGTAACCGACGGCAAGATCACTGCTGAGACCCTTGGTCAGTTCAGTGACTTCACTGACTTCGTAATGGCCGACCTCGCTACTGCTACTGTTACCGGTGCCAATGCCAGCAACACCATTAATGGCAATGTAGGTAATATTGAGGCTCAGGCTGGTAATCAGAAAGTCAATGTAGGCGTAGCCACCCTCAATGACTGCAAGGGCAAGGGCTTTGCCTATGCTGAGGACACTGGCAAGCTGGTAACTATTGCTGTTAAGGCCGGTGGTACCCTGGGCCTGAACAATGGTGGCAATGCTGGTTCAGTAACTCTGAGCAACAGCTCCGCTGATATTGGCCGCGACACCATCCTTCTGGTTTCCGGTGGTAACACTGCAACCAATATTGCCAAGGTCGACGGCAAGGGCGATATGACCAAGCTTGAGGTTGGCTCAGGTGTTGTTAATGTTGCTGAGGGTGTTAAGGCCGGTACCGTTCTTACCCACGATAACACCGAGCTGAACATCACTGCCGGTGGTCTGAATCTTACTGCTGCAACTGGCGGCTCTGTATTTGGTGGCAATGTCAATGTAGCAGCAGGTGAGACTAACGTTTCCGGCACTGCTTTACTGATGGGCGCCTCCAACAGCTTTGCTGACAACGCTGATATTGGTACTCTCGAGCTGCAGAATGGCTCCTCTACCTTTGGCAAGAGTGTTACCTCCGACGACGTCAAGGTACAGTCTGGTGCCTCCCTGGTAGTAAAGGGTGCACTCTCCCTCAAGGGCGGTGATGCATTACTTGCTGTTGGTGCAGACGACATTGTTCAGGACGGCAAGGTAGTTGTCCCTGGCTCAACAGGTTACCTCCAGACAGCTGCTCTTAACCTAAGCGGTGGCACTCTGCTGGTAGACCCTGAGTACGGCCAGAACACCTCTGTAGCTGCTGTTGATTACTTCGGCACTGCAGTACGTGCTGCAGATGTTAAGGATGCAGGTACTGTAAATGGTACTGTTGTACTGGGCAAGAATGCTGCTCTGATGGCAGGTGCCGGTGCTACCGTAGAAAAGATGCAGAACTTTATCTCTGCATACCAGAATAATGGCTCACTTGTTAAGGGCGATACTGCAAATGCTCTGTACATCAATGGCAAGATGACCCTTGCCTCAGGTGGTCAGATCGTACTCGATGGCCAGAACAGCTCAGAGTACATCCAGAGTGAAATTGCCAAGGCAGAAAATGGCGCATACAGCAATGCATATGGTGCTGCATCTGGAACCGATGTAGCTGACCTGTACATGGGTAATGGCGCAATTCTGGCTGTAAGCGATCAGGCACTCAAGGACGGCGCTGCTGTTCACTTCGAGCTGGCCTCAGGTGATACCACTGCAAATATCTATGCTCCACGTGCTGCATCCAAGGATGTTAAGCAGGGCAAGATTGTTCTGGATGGTGACGGCTTCCTCAACACCCGTACTTTCAACCTCTTTACCGCCTCCACAACTGGTGCCAATCCAACTGCAGGTACCGTTATGGTTCTTGGTGAAGCTGGCAAGGACGACATCCGTGTTGAGACCCTTAATGGTCTGATGTACTTTGATCTGGCCGCCGGTTCTGCTGTAACTGAGCAGACCCTGCGTCTTGATCTGACAAAGACCAGTGGTGCTTACCAGGCTGCATCTGTTCCAATGAAGGAGTTCCTCGTTGGTTATGCAGCTCAGACCAGAAACTGGCAGCAGGCTTACAGCACCGATCCAGACACTGGTGCAGCTGTAGCTGAGCGTGTCGAGCTTCTGGGCAATGTTGTTGCAGATCAGAGTCTCTTTACTGTTGACCCTAAGACTGGTGCATTAACATTCAGTGCAACTGCTCCTCAGGAGTTCCAGTCTGAAAACCCAATCACTGGCTTTACCGCTGTTGATGGCGTTGTCTACAGCAAGGCTTCCAACGCTTTCCTTGAGAAGGTAGCACGCAACACTTCAGGTCTGGCCGCTGACCAGGCTGCCCGTATGGGTGTATTCGGTGGCGCTCCTCAGGCTGCCCTGACTGCAACCTCCACTACCTCTGATGCCGTTGCCGGTCTCTTTGGTATGGGTAACGCAGCTGCTGCCCTCACCTATGCTGACAATGGTCAGGGTACCGGTATGTGGGTAACTCCTGTATACCGTTCTGCCGATTCCGACGGCTTTGGTGCTGACGGTCTGGAGTATGGTGCTGACGTAAGCCTCTTTGGTGTTGCCCTCGGTGGTGACTACTCCTTAGGCAATGGTATGCGTGTTGGTGCCATGCTGAATATCGGCTCTGGTGATGCTGATGGTCAGGGTGCTGCCTCCGCTGTAACCAATGACTTCAACTACTTCGGCGGTGCTCTGTATGCCGGTTACTCCATGGATGCTCTGTCCATCGTAGCTGACCTCTCCTACACCACTGTTGACTCCGATGTTGAGGCTAATACTGAAGCTGGTCAGGTATCTTCATCATTTGATACCACCACCCTGTCTGCCGGCGTAACCGGTCAGTATGCCATGAACTTCGGCGGTGTTGATGTAGCCCCTCATGCCGGTCTGCGCTTTACCCGCATCGACATGGACGATTACGTCATTACCAGCGCTGAATTTGGTGATGTAGGCAACTTTGCTACTTCATCTGCCAATGTATTCTCCATCCCTGTAGGTGTAACCATCTCCAAGGAGTATGCAATGGACAACTGGAGCGTAAAGCCTGCCTTTGACCTGACCTTAACCGGCAACTTCTGCGATGACACTGCTGACGGCACCGTAACCTGGACCAACGTAACCAACTGGGACGTTGCCACCAAGAACGAGTTCGTTGACAGCTTCACCTATGGTGCTTCCATGGGCGTGGCCGCCAAGTCTGGCAACATGGGCTTAGGCTTTGGTCTGAACTACACCGGTTCCTCCAATGTTAAGGAGTTTGGTGCTAACGCTAACGTACGTTACGTATTCTAATAACAGTTTGTGATATTCATTGTCACCGTAGCCGGGGCAGCAGCCCCGGCGTCTGGTGGTGATGCCAAATCACAATTTCCTGGGAACCATTACTCAGGAAAGCTGTTATCAGAGCGTTGCACACAGACGAAAAACCAAAACAATTTATAAAGCATATAGCCTAGAACTGAGTTCAATGCCATGACAGATTTCCTGCATATGATAGGCAAGCTCATGTGTAAGGAATGAGTCCTAAGCATTAACAGAACACTGGTTAGATGCTTTACAAAATAATTTAGGCGGTTTCCGGATTTCCGAAAACCGCCTTTTACGTTGGGATAAATATACCTATGAACAGATTGGCAATTGGACTGCTGGATTTCCTCGAGATTATGATGACCTTATCGCGTAACCTCAGTGCCCGGGTGTTGCCGTAATGCGCACAAGCATGTTACCCAAGACTCACACTCCATTCGAGCCAGAGGCTTGCAATACTGCAGAGTGCAGCACAGGCCATGATCCATTGTTTGCACAAACAACTTTTGACATACTTGCAAATTATGATACAGGCACAAGCGCTCTATAAGTTAGGCTCAGAATGCACCGAAACCGCCCGCTATTGACGGCATGGTCAATACAAACTATCCTGAGGAATAAAAGAAACTTAAAGGCGCTGAAAAAGCATATAACTAACATTTATTGCCTTTAAGAATAAAAAATTTTTCAAAGGAACTGTTAGTTGGCATATAATATGCTTTTTTTTTTTTTTCGCGAAATTGGCGGTGCCAGCGTCCTTGAACACGCCCACGCATTCGATATATAAGCCATTTCTGGCCACTTTCGAGTGCCTGTGTTAATGTTCTGTCCCTTTCTTTCCGTCCTGGATACCTGGGCCAAACAGGCATTACATAACGGCTGAAATATCAGCTTTAACCTTACATTGTAAGCCTTTTGATGCCCTAATATGTAGTTGTTACGATGTCGCCATGACATCGCTGTGCTGCCACATTATCCTTATGATTTGCAGTACAGTCACCGCGGGTATTACCGACTCAGTACCGCTTCCCCACCTGTTCAGTTCCAGCCTTAAGTCATGCACTGATTCCAGCAAAAGTACCATTAACTTGTGACACTTGCTTCGAATCTAACCGCATGACCGGTCTGTCATAAAATCTGCCATTTTCCATGGCACGAGCATCCCTCAAATAGCAGCCACCTTGCAATGGTTACCCTTTATTACGTCTGCTGTTGCAGAACGTGAGGATATCCATACAGCAAACAGCATGCTCAATCACGCATGCCTGCGGCGGCTGCCATGACCGTATCTCATAAGGTTGTTCACCTCTCCTCTCAAAGCCATTCCATAGACTCAAAAAGGACTTGTATACGTCCCGTATTGTGTCCGGAATATAGCCCAACAGAGCGCTGCAGGATGATCGCTGAACCAAAAAGCCACTGGCAGCTTATGCCAGCGCTCATATCACTAAAAAAGCACTGCAGTACAAAGGTGAGTATACAGCTGACAACTGGTCATACGCTGACAGTACACCGGCCATGACCAGCTTATCCAGAAGAGCTCATCGGCATTTATGTCCATGAGAACAGCAAACAGCCAGCAATTCCTTGTCATCACAGGCAAAGAATAAGCTGGCACCGAGCCGCCCCTGAAGTGAAGCGGCTCCTTCCTGATGAGGCCGGGCCTTAAGATCCGCAAGCCTATCAGGAAGCACGAGACAGAACACACTTCAAATTTCATTACAAAACAGATGAAACTTTCTAACAACGCCATCAAGTTCCTGATGGCTCAATATCGTGCAATCTACAAAAACGCCTACTTTAAGGGCATTGCTTCTGCCGTTGTCCTGACCGCCGGTATGGCTGCTGGTGCTGCTCAGGCTGCACCTGGCGCAACTGAGCCTACTTTTGATCTGGTTACAAACGCCATAACTGATGCCCAAAAGTGGGCTGACCTGTCTGGCTACAAGAAAGCCGATAATTCCAAGCAAACTGCACTGTCTGGTGTTGACACTGCTACTAACACCAACGAGTTTTTCTTAAAGCTTACCAGTGGAGATCACTCGATCACAACAACTGCTAACTCAGGATCTACTGTAACTGCAGATAAGGGCACAATCATCGTTGAAGGTGAGAATGCTGCGCTGAAAGTTACTACTTCTGCAGCAAAGCCAGTAAGCCTGACTTTATTGGGGCTGGACGTAAAAAAAGGCTCAGTTAAAGTTACTGGCTCAGGAGGTAGTAATACTGCAATTTTAGGCGCAACTACAATTTTAATCGGCAATGGAGACTCTGAAACTGCTGACAGCAAGGTAGAAATTGGTAAAGCTGCTACTCTGGGTAAAACTATTACTGCTGGCGCTCTGTCATCAAACACCAGTCTTACCTTAAACTCTGACGGCTCCATCGTCACTGCTAAGCCAGCTTCAGGAGCAAATACTGTTGAATCAACAATCAATGCTGCTGTACTGACTATTAACGGCGGCAAGATTACTGCTACTGATGGTGATAAGCCAGAGACCGACAACTCCAAGATCACCATCAACCTGGTATCCGGCTCTATTGCAGGCGGCACTATCGATACTGCTTCCAAGGGTGAAGTTGACTTCAAGTTCAGCAATACTGCTGTAACCGGCGTTAAGAAAGAGCTGTCCATTACTGGTGGTACTCTTGATATCAAGAACAAGGTTCTTGTTGACGGCGGCGGTACTGTAGTTCTTGGTTCAGGTGCAACTGTTAAGGGTGGCGGTGACTTCACTATCTCCGGTACGGGCACCACCTTAAAGACCGATGCTGCTACTCTTACCAAAGCAGCAGCCGGTTCCAAGCTGACCATCAATGCCGGTACTCTTGACCTTGGCACTGCCGAGCTTGATATGACTGCAGGCGGTCTGGCTTTTGGTGGAACAGCATCTGCTGGCACCATCGGACTTGCAGGAAATGCCAATATTAAGGCCGGCTCCTACAAGGCAAATGCTGACCTTGCAGCCAGTGGTAACGTTACTGTAGATACTGCTACCTTTACCAAGGCTGATGGTGCAGCCCTTGAACTGACAAATACCAAGTTAAAGGCAAACAACGGTCTGACTGTTGATGCCAACCTGGTACTCAAGGGTGGTATGGATCTTGGCGCTGCCTCAGTTGACACTATCAATGCCTCTGAGGGTTTTGCCAAGCTCAAGGACACTGAAAAGACTGCCAAGCTGCTGGCTCACACAGGCACCATAAGCGCAGGTACCAACACTGATTCTAAGCTGGTCCTTGGTGAAAATGGTGCTCTTAATATCAAAAATGGCTCATGGACAGCTGATGTTGCCGTTGCTGTTGGCAGCGGAGCTAAAGCAGGCGCCCTTACAGTAGGCTCTGGCGTGGCTACCAAGTCTACTGCTGCTTCCCTTAAGTTTAATGCCGGCTCATCCCTGGATCTTACCAGTGGCACCGTAACTGTTGGTGCTGAGAATAACAGCCCATTATCAGCGACTCTGGACCTCTCTGCCTTAACAGCCGATAAGCTGACCCTGGATTCATCTCAGGAAAGCACTCTGAGTGCCAAGAAGGGCGGTACCATTGTTCTGAACACTGATCTTGTCAGCAAGCTCACTGCCTCTGCAAGCAAGGTCAAAACAGACATTTCAGGTGGTGCTTTAGACATCAATGGCGATCTTGAAATTGCTCAGAGCAAGTTAGTTACTTCTGCTGCAGTAGGATCTATTGCTTTCACCGCTGCAGGCTCCAAGCTGACTGCCGACAGCATCAAGATTACCGGCGCTGGCACTGCCGTTACAGCAGGAACTGGTTCTAACCTCGGCACCATTGAGACCGGCGTTCTGACTCTTGATGGCGCTGCAAATGCAGCCACCAAGCTGGGCTCTGGTAACTTCGTTGTTACTGAGGAACTTGCTGTTGGTACTGGCACCGGTATTAATTTAGAAGACGGTTCCGTATTAAAGCTTGGCGACCTTACTGTTGTTGATGGCGCCAATATAACCACCACAACTACCGGATCTGTAGGTGCTGCATTAACTCTTAACAAGGGCAAGTTAGACGTCCAGGCTGGCTCTTGGGGTGCAGGAGATATCACTCTTACAAGTGGCGGTATCACTGTTGGAAACGAAGTTACCACCCTTGGTGCTGACGGCAACCCTGTTGCTGCTTCCTTAACTGCCAAGAAATTTAAGCTTGTTGATGGCACTGCTAAGGTCAAGCAGACTGGCACTTTAACTGTCAGTGACTTTGACGCTGCCAAGGGCGTAACCGTAGATGGTACCCTTACCATTAATGGTACCAGCAATGTTGATCCTGCTGAGGGCAATATCAACGGCCTGAAGCTGGCTGCCAACTCCGTAACTGTCGGTGCTACTGGTACCCTGAACTTTGGTTCCAACATCTCCAACAGCTTCTATGACGCTGCTGGCACTGAGAAGGGTGTATTCAGCATCACCACAGGTAAGATGGACGCTATTGAGGCAATCTCTGTCAATGACGATGTTATTGCCTCTGGCTCTATCAATGCCACTGCTGCCGGTTCCAAGATCAACTTCAACTTCGATAAGGGCGTAGCCTTTAAGAAGGAAGGTATTGAGTCATTAAAGTCCGAGATTTTCAGCGGTGCTTTTGCCGGTGTTCTTAACCTTGGTCTGGGCTCTGTCTCAGGTCTGACTGTTACCCCACCAGCAGCAGAGGGTCAGCCATGTACCGTAGAGTGGAAGGGCAATGCCGCAGGCTTCAAGGATGTTCTGCCAAACATCACCAATGAAGAGTACATGCAGGCTCAGCTGACCAAGGTTGACTCATCAGAGACCATTACCGGTCACTGGGGCTCAGTCAAGTCCGAGGATGCCATGGCCGGTGCTCAGCTTAGCGTTAACTACAATACCTCTCTGAACAACGCTGTTACTGTAAATGGCGAGAAGGTATTTGCTGTTAACGGCGCTGGTGAAGTTCTCGGTCTTAAGGCTGACAAGAACACTAACCTGGAGCTGAACAATGGCGGTAAGGCCGGCAAGATCACCCTGGGTGAGAATGCCAAGCTGACTGTTAACTCTGATGCCGGTGCCACTGTGCTCGACAAAGTTGATGGCAGCTCTGCCTCTCTGGTAATCAATGGTTCTACCACCGTGGCCAAGGGCGTTAATGTTGACACCCTGGACCTGAGCAAGGACCTTACTGTTACCTCTGGTGACACCACTGTTAAGTTCCTGACCTCTGATGCCGCCAACGCTGCCACTGCCTCCTTAACTGCCAGGAAGCTGGTTGTGAACGGCGATGGTGCAGGCGTTAAGAAGATCGACTTTGCCGGCCGCATCAATGCTGAGGATGCTTCATTTAATGATGTTGCCGTTCTGAGCGGTGACCTTAACCTGACTAAGGCTGCTTTCAGCGATGCTGTAACTCTCTCAGGTAAGAATAACAAGATTGGTGATGCCACCTTAGCCAAGGATGGTCATATTGCTGCAGGTACCACTGCTGCCACCTCTCTGACCCTTGGTGCTGCTGACAGCGAGCTGCTGGTAGGCTCTGATGTCTCCAAAGAGCTGCCAAATGGTGCCGGTGCCACCTTACTGGTTGATACTCTCAACCTGGGCGGCGGCATTATGATTGTTGACCCAGCCTATGGTCAGAAGGCCTCCCTGGTTGCTGTCAAGCAGTTCAAGGATCTCAATCAGGCTGATGAGAAGGTACGTGCCGGCAAGCTTAACGGTGATCTGGCAGTACTGCAAAACTCCATCGTTGCTCTCGGTGTTGATACAGCCAATGCACAGAGCCAGGTTCAGTACGACTTTGCCTCTTTACTCGATGAAAACGGCTCCCTGTCTGCTGACAAGACTGGCGCTATTGCTTACATCAACAAGTCTCTGACCATGGACTCCGGCGACCATCTTACTGTTGACGCCAAGATTGGCCATGAGAACTTTGCCAAGCTGTCTGCAGGAACTGATGCAGACGCAACAGCTTACCAGGCCAAGACTGGCAACAATGTCTATATTGGTGCCAACTCAGCTCTGGCTGTAAGCCGCACTGCATCTGTAAACGATGATGGCCGTTATGCCGTAGAGTTTAACGACGATAAGGCCACCATCTACGCCGAGGACGGTGCCAAGATTCTGCTGACCGGCGCTGGCTGGAGTGTTTACAACTCAGTCAACCTGTTCAAGGACAATGGCCAGGCTGATCCACAGGGTGCAGTAACCGGCACTGATGTTGATCTGACTGTGGGTAAGGGCGAAGGCGGTGTTGACGGCAAGCTGGTTGTTGAGACCGTAAATGGTCTGCTGCAGTCCGTTCTTAAGACCGGCACTGTTGGCTCTGTTGATCTTGAGATCAACAAGGAAGCTGTCAAGACCATGTTCTCTGATGCCTCTGAGCCAGTACGTCAGACCCTCTTCACCTATGCTGCTAAGAACCACAACTGGGACAGCACTGATGTTGATGCCCCAATTGATGCTCTGCACAATGGCATTGCCAGTGAGTACAAGTATGTTGGTGGCAAGATCCTTAATGCTGCTGATGACACCGAAGTTACCAAGAAGGACGTTCTGGATCAGCTCTTCTATGTAGATATGGGTCAGGACACTACTGAGACTGTCTACTACAAGGCTGGCAACGCTCTGCTTGACTACGTAGCCATCAACAGCCACTCCGGCCGTGAAGTTGAAAATGCTGCACGTCTGGGTGCTTTCGGTGGTGCCTCTCAGGCAGCCCTGACTGCAACCTCCACCACCTCTGACGCCGTATCCGGTCGCTTTGGTATGGGCAATGCTGCCGCATCCCTTACTTATGCTGACAATGGTCAGGGCACTGGCATGTGGGTAACCCCTGTTTACCGCTCTGCCGACTCTGACGGCTTCGGTGCAGAGGGTGTTGATTACGGCTCAGATGTAAGCATCTTTGGCGTTGCTCTTGGTGGTGACTACTCATTAGGTAACGGTCTGCGCGCCGGTGCCATGATCAACATTGGCTCTGGTGATGCTGATGGTCAGGGTGCAGCATCTGCTGTAACCAATGAGTTCAACTACTTCGGTGGTGCTCTGTATGCCGGCTACAGCATGGACGCTCTGTCTATTGTTGCTGACCTCTCATACACCACTGTTGACTCTGACGTAGAGGCTGGTGGCAGTTCCGGTAAGCTGAGCTCCTCATTTGACACTACCACAATGTCACTTGGTGTAACCGGTCAGTACGCCATGGACCTCGGTGGTGTTGAGGTTACCCCACACGCCGGTCTGCGTTTCACCCGTATTGACATGGATGACTACACCGTAGATCTTGACTCAACTGAAGTAGCATCTTTTGCCACATCAGCTGCCAATGTCTTCTCTATCCCTGTCGGTGTATCCATCGCCAAGGAATACGTCATGGACACCTGGACAGTTAAGCCAGCATTCGACCTTACCTTAACCGGTAACTTTGGTGACGACACTGCTGATGGTACTGTTCACTGGACTGGCGTAGAAAACCTGGCAACCGACGTTAAGACTGAGTTTATGGACAGCTTCACCTATGGCACTGCCATCGGCGTAGCAGCCAAGTCTGGCAACCTCGGCCTGGGTGTTGGCCTGAACTACACAGGTTCTTCCAACGTCAAGGAGTTCGGTGCTAACGCAACTGTACGCTACGTATTCTAATAACAGTTTGTGATATTCATTGTCACCGTAGCCGGGGCAGCAGCCCCGGCGTCTGGTGGTGATGCCAAATCACAATTTCCTGGGAACCATTACTCAGGAAAGCTGTTATCAGATCGTTGCACACAGACGAAAAACCAAAACAATTTATAAAGCATATAGCCTGGAACTGAGTTCAATGCCACGACAGATTTCCTGCATATGATAGGCAAGCTCATGTGTAAGGAATGAGTCCCAAGCAAGAACATAATACCGGTTAGATGCTTTACAAAATATTTTAGGCGGTTTTTGGATTTCCAAAACCGCCTTTTACGTTGGGATAAATATACCTATGAACAGATTTGCAAATGAGCTGCAGGATTTTTTCGAAATTATGATGGCTGTATCGTATAACTTCATTTTGACGCAGCTTAATAAGCAGCTGACATGAACCTGTGACCAGACATATGTTATAGCCCCTTGATCAATACCATTGAGCTTATATGCAAGCGACACCTGTTGTGCCTGAGTGCTTTCTAATGTATCTCATCTTGAAGCCACAGAAACTAAGTGCAGGGTTCATACTCATGGAGCAAATCTTTGAGCCTCACAGGGACTGCTACCGAGACAAGACACCTGATCAAGATCTGTCAGCCATGTAGTCTTGCCATGATGAAAAAGTAATCTACTGAACTGTCCCCTGTACCCATCTGCAGCTCCACTGAAGTCAGTTACCGTGCCTGTCACGACTTATACTGCTCCTCCCAAGCAGAATCTAAAGAAACACCCCCTGACCGGTCCGGGACATGACTGGCCTGACCGGTCCGGGACAGAGCTGGCCGACCTGGCCGTGCCGGACGGGACCGGGCCGGGCCTGATCTGTTCTTCTGTCTGGGGCGATATAGCTACAGGGCCGCGCATCTTGCGATGTGCGGCCCTGTGCATGTCAGTCGCCTCAGGAGGGGCCTGAGGTGGCTGGCAGGTTGAGTAGCAGACTTTTTTGATTGTTGCCTTTAATCAGAGATTAGAGGAAGTCAGCCATGTTCTTCTTGGTGATTACGGAAACGCCGGTGTCAACGTACTTCTCACCGAGATCCTTGCCCTGCATGGCGTCAACGGCAGCCTTAACACCCTCATAGCCCATGACCTCAGGGTTCTGAGCCATAACGGCGCTTAACTGACCGCCTCTTACCAGGGAGAGAATCATGTTGGACTTGTCAAAGCCTACAGCGTAAACGCCCTCACCGAACTCCTTAACGGCATTACCGGCGCCTACAGATGAACCCTCGTTGGTGCCGAATATGCCTACGCAGCCCTGGTTGAAGTAGTTGGCAGCGATGTCCTTAGCCTTGGCGGTGTCACCGTCAGAGTACTGGGTTGGCAGCACCTCAAAGTCAGTGCCCTTGAAGGCCTCACGGAAGCCCAGCTCACGGTTAACAGTAGAGTTGGTAGCAGCATTAACACCTACGATACCGATACGGCCCTTTTCAATGCCATTGGCCTTTAAGGTCTCAATGAGCTTCTCGCCGGCGGTCTTGCCGGCAGCCTTGTTGTCGGTAGCAAAGGTCTTTAAGCCAGGGAAGTCAGCTGGGGAGTCAACATAGATGATCTTTACGCCCTGAGCGTCAGCTTCCTTTAAGGCAGCGGTAACAGCTGTAGGACCATTGGCGGCGAGAAGAATTACGTCAGCGCCTGCGGCAACGGCATTGTTAACAACCTCGATCTGCTTGGCGTCGTCCTTGAGATCTGGAGCATTCCACTGCAGCTTTACATTGCCCAGTTCTTCGGCTGCCTTGGCGGCACCGGCGTTAACACGAACCCAGTGCTGATCGTTCTGGTCCATGGTGATTAAGAATACGTTGTAATCTTCGGCCATGGCCATGGAAGAGGAGGTTAAGGCAGCTGCTGCAAAGAGACCGCATACGAGACGAGAAAGTTTCATAGTAAAAGCTCCTGAATATATCTAAGAGTTTGCTCAGAGCGTAACCGCACCTCGTGGCACGCTCAGGCCATTTATATGATCCTCCTGCGCCACGTTCAGGATACTCCTGACTGTTCTGCAGACCAGGCGCTCACAGCTGCGGGTGCAAATAATTCCGCAGCCGCGCCCGGCAGGCGCAAGGATCAGATAAATTCTTTTTCACAGGTAAGCAAAGGGACACTGTCAGCACCACCATACCGGGGCACCATATGCCTGCCGGCCATGCCGGGGCATCATATGCCTGATGGTAATGCCGGGGCACTATATGCCTGATGGTCATGCCGGGGCACCATATGCCTGATGGCCATGCCGGGCCACCATATGCCTGATGGTCATACCGGGGCATCATATGCCTGATGATCATGCCGGGACACCATATGTCTGATGGTCATGCCGGTACTCCGGGCACGCAGTGCATGCCAGTCATGGCTGGCCATGGCTGGCATGCAGGCTGGCCTGTCTGCCATATGGGGGCGTGGTCACGCCCTCAGCAGCAGGCTGGACATGTCGCTCATGGATTCAGTGCAGGCATGTACTCAGGAATGTGCTCATGCCTGTCTGTATTCATTCAGACATTCACTCATGCTTGTGCTGATGCTTTCATTATAGTATTTCAGGCCAGTACACACGAAGGGACGACTGGCGTCCTCGCGCTCTGACCTCCCTGACGTTGCAGGTTGCGCAGCAAACTGCGGGGCTGAATGTGGAGAGGCTGAGCCATGCACAGATATGGCTGCAGCAAGTTGCGTCCGGTCATACACTGCACAGTGGGAAGCTGTGCATAATTGCCTGGCCTTGTTATCGGAGCTGACCTGCATATTATGGCACCTTACGTCACGGCGATCTGCACAGCACAACATCGCGGTGCAAGGTGAGCTGCAGGTAGCCGCTACGGTGCATTGTGAGCGACTGGTCACTAAGCACGTCACTGCCTGGGATGCAGGTGACTGAATGCCCTTGTACCTGAATGTCAGGGTGCCTGTTCCTGGTGCATGCTGCGCATGTATGGGAAGTACATGGCGGCACTGGTACTGACATGGACAAGGAGACTGTCATGGGCCATGATCTGGCATGAGCCAGGATCTGGCAATTTTTCGGTCTGGCTGACCTGGTGACCTGTTGGACTGGTGTCCTGCTGTCGCGCATGCCAGTTGCGGGCTGCGTGACGGCATTTTGCGGCCCTGCAGCACCGCACTGGATGTGAGGCAGGCTGCAGGGCCCCTGTGTTTACCTTTTTAGGTGCCTGCCGACAGAGGCAGGCTCTTTCACTTTGTGCCCTTAGGGGCACGGTAATTATTTAACAGGATGGAGGAACTTGAAGTTCCTGGTAAAGTTCTTGATGCTGCCGGAACGAAGCATTACATCAAGCAATACTGATACTACCACAATAATGCCGATTACGATATTACGGATAGCCAGTGGAGCACCGGCAAACTGCAGGCCGTTCTGGAGCACACCCCAGATACCAGCACCGATTACGGTACCCAGCAGCAGACCCTGACCACCAAAGGTGGAGACACCGCCGATTACGGATGCAGCAACGGCATAGAGCTCATACATATTGCCTGAGTCCATGGTGCCCATACCGGCAGTAGCACAGGTAATCAGACCTACGACACCGGCACAGAAGCTGGAGATAAGGTAGGCAGTGGTAATGGTACGTGGAACGGATACACCTGACAGACGGGCAGCTTCCATATTGGAACCTACGGCATAAATGTGACGACCGGTACGGGTTCTGGAGAGCAGGAAGGCAAAGACACACCATAAGATCAGGGCAATCCAGATAGTGTTGTAGATACCCATGGTCTTGCCATAGTAGAAGAAATTACGGAAGACTTCGGCACCATCGCCAATGGAATCGGTATTGAAGTTGTTATTGACGATCTGGGCAATACCACGGGCTATGGTCATGGTTCCCAGCGTGGCAATAAAGGCTGCCACCTTGCATTTGGATACCAGGATACCGTTGACCAGACCTACAGCCATACAGCAGGCCAGAGCAATAGCTGAGGCCATCCATGGGTCAAATCCCCTGGTCATAAGGGTGGCTGAAATCATACAGGACATGCCCACTACCGAGCCGATGGACAGGTCAATCTGACCTGTGATCAGCACATAGGACTGAGCAATACCGATAAGAAGGATTGGAGCAATCTGACGGAGCAGATTGGCAGCATTACGGCTGGTGGCAAAGTAAGGATTCAGATAGGAGAAGGCCAGACATAAAATGACAAGGCCCAGGCCTACGGTAACAACCTGACCCATGCCACGAATGGCAAAAATACGGGCAATGAAGCTCTGGTTTTCCATAATAGTATCCCTGAATAAGCAAACACGAGCAGAGTATATTCAATTGTCTGAGGCAGCAAACTGCCTCACAGCGCTTCTGAGGTAAGAACAGAGTACCTGATATCAGGGACATCGATGATATCCATGACATCAGGTACATCAGAGCAATGCATGCTGCCATGCTGCCATACAGCTCATGGACTCCATTACTTCCATCGCCTGCATGACACCCCGGCCCTTTGCATGTGCAGACAGCTGCAGCATACACAAAAGCCTGCAAGACTGCTGTATGCCAGCCTGGCTTGCTGGAAACAGGCTCGACTGAGCCGGCAACTGCCGGCTCTGAGCATGAGGCCCAGCTGCAGCCAGCCTACACCAGGCTGCCGGCTGCTGGATATGGTCTACAGGCCTGCTTGCCTGCAGGCCTTGCCTGCTGAGCCACATTGAGCCACGACAGCCGTCTGGCATGAACGGCCCTGATAGCTGACAGCCCCTGGGAAAGGGGCTTACCTTTTGATGTCTTCCCTGCAGCAGCCCAGCCCTGTGAGGCCATGTCTGCTGCACAACTGATGCTGCCGCTGCAGTGGCCGTTGCCACTGCTTACTGCAGCTACTGCTTACGGCAGCTGCTGCGACTGCGGCCATGGGCCGCTGTCGCAGGTCTGATTTGCGCTGAAATGTATTATTTGCAGGTGGCGGTTAATCATCTGGCATGCACCTGAGGCTCATGCCGCTTTACTGATGGATTTGCTGCGCTGCAGCCTATGATGCGTCTCTGGATTCCTGATCAGAGGCCAGCTTGTTTTCAAAGGTAGTAGCCAGCTTCATGATCTGCTCCTGAGTGGCCTCACGGGCCATCAGCTCACCTGTTACTCTGCCATCACACATCACGATAATGCGATCGGCAATACCCATAACCTCAGGCAGCTCCGATGAGACGAACATAACGGCTACACCCTGCTGCTTGAGCTGATTCATGATGTTGTAAATTTCGACCTTGGCAGCCACGTCAACACCACGGGTAGGCTCGTCGAAAATTACAACCTTAGAGTCACGTGCCAGCCACTTGCCGATAACCACTTTCTGCTGGTTACCACCTGACAGTGACGCGGCATCGTTTTCTACATTGGAAACCTTGATGGCCAGATCTCTTACTTCCTTGTCTACAGCTTCTTTCTCGGCCTTGCGGATAACAAGCCCCAGAGCTGATGACATCCAGTCGAGATTTGGCAGACCAATGTTTTCTCTAATTGGCAGCTTGGTGCACAGACCGTCACGCTTACGGTCCTCAGGAGCCAGCACAATACCGGCCTTAATGGCATCGGCCACATTATTAATCTTTACTTCCCGACCATTGACGATAATCTCACCGGACTCCTTAGGATCCACACCGAAAATGGCCCTGGTAGTCTCAGTACGACCTGCGCCCATCAGACCTGCTATACCAAGAATCTCGCCACGGCGTACCTTGAGGTTGACGTCACGTACCATACGTCCGGCATTGAGGTTCTTAACCTCAAAGAGCACTTCACCGGCCTCACACTCCACACGAGGGAAACGGTCAGTAATCTCACGGCCCACCATATGGGCAATGATCTGATCCATTTTGTTCTCGCCAAAATCCATGGAGGTGATGTAGTGACCATCACGCATGATGGAGACACGGTCTACTATGTGCTTGAGCTCTTCAAGACGGTGGGAGATATAGACAATGGATACGCCTTCGCTCTTGAGACGTCTGATCATATCGAACAGATCGGAAATTTCATTGGAAGTAAGAGCAGAGGTAGGCTCATCCATAATCAGAATGCGGGCATTGCAGGACAGGGCCTTGGCAATTTCCACAATCTGCTGTTTGGCAACAGAAAGGGTTGAGGTGATGGCAGTAGGAGGGAAATCTACATTGAGGTGGTCAAGAACTTCACGGGCAGCATTGTTCATTTCACTCTGACGCAGCCAGAAACCACCTGCTGATGCTTTCTCACGGCCAAGGAAAATGTTCTCAGCAACTGTAAGGTGCTGACACATGTTAAGTTCCTGATGGATGATGGCAATACCCTGTTCACGGGCCAGATCACCAGTCTGAGCCCTGATGCTCTTACCGAAGATCTCCATATCGCCGCTGTCACGGGTATAAATACCGCTTAATATCTTCATCAGAGTTGATTTGCCTGCGCCGTTTTCTCCGAGCAAAGCCAGAACTTCACCCTTGCGCAGCTCAAAATCAACATCAACCAGAGCAGGTACGCCATTGAATGACTTACAGATACGTGACAGCTTTACTACTGTCTCTTTCTGCCCTGCAGCAGTCTGTGGATTAGTGGCATTTTCCATAGCACAGCCCTCATTTATTGGCCAGGTTGATGCTGTACACAGCACCAAAGGTAATTGTATAAACAGCCGCCCCTGAAAAATGAGATTTACATCTCACTTAGAGAATTGACTATGCAAACGATTGCATGAAACCGCATCGAGATCACATTTTTCAAAAAATTTCCTGATCCTGGCACACCCCACCAAAACAGGCTTATATAAGCCATTTATAAAACAACCAAAAACACCCCTACCACCTTTTGCAAAGATTTTCACACCTCAACAACAGCAAGACCCCAACTTTTTATCCCCTAACAGCCCCAAAATACTGGTAACGTTGCTATCAGCATAAGTATCGTATTTGTCACCCAAAAGTCCGTACCCGGCCACACCCCACATCTCCCCACCAAACAACCCCGCCGCCCAACATCCCAACATTCCATCACCACGGCCTCTGCCACTGAACGGCAGCCCGAAAAACGGCCCGCAATACCACCATCTGTCAGGCTCTCTAAGCAAATTCAGCCACTGTTTAAGCCATAAGAGCTATGGACTGAGCCGTGATCAAGCCATTGCAAATGCCATTGCCAATCCCATGGCCCATGCTGCAGCACAGTTGCACATTTACGCAGACACTTCCCAGAGGGTGATGGTGCTGGATACGCTGCCGTTGCCCAGCTGATTAGAACGGATAAGGTTCGCAGCACTGCCTGAGAAAGAAGATGCATGTACCACAGCCACTGTTCAAAGGATGCAATCACAGTAGCTGCAGCCTCATCATGAAGATAAAGGTGCACGTGCAGGTGCCGCAGCTGGTCCTGAAACTGTGGCTGTAGCTTTGGCCTCTGGGGCAGATGACGATACGTGCTGTTTCAGGCAGCACGTATCAACCTCATCTGGCTGAGCAAGGGCACAGCTAAAGTTTTTGCAAAGGCAGCATTACAGGACAGCATCAGGTCAAAGGACCAGCCACAGGCAAAAGCCAGTGAAGCAGCATGATCATAAGGACAGGAATCTTTGCCATGAACGAAGCTCACAGAGGCCTGTGCAGACAGGGACCTATACATGGCTCCAGAGAGACTGGCTTGCTGCGGTGCGGTGATTGACTTGCCTGCTTTTGCAGCTGGGTACTCTGGTCATGCCCAGCACTGGCCTAAATGATAAAGGGAGTTTGGTTAGATGCCTTTGCTATTGCCGCTGCAGAGCCGCAGGCACTGCAGCGGCCTGGGGTCAAAAGGGACTACTTTGAGCATGGGTTAGCACGACTGAGACTGGTTGAGACGGTGGACATAGACGCTCAAACAGCTTGAGCAGCTCGAGTGGCTTACGCAACTCAGTGACTTCATGAGCTCAGATGGGGCAAGTCTTCCATGCTGCTCAAATACCGTGTTTATCGGGAAAACAAGCTCATTTCCACCACAAAGGTCAGACCTGGAGACTGCCATGAAAGTAAGAAAGCAGAAAGCATACATTCAGCTTGCTGACTTGCTTGCTGATGGTCTTGCAGGTCTGCAGCCAGATATGTATTCATACGGCAAGCTAATGGGTGAAATGGATGACAGTGGTGATGATTTATTGGTTAGATGACTGGCAGTCAGACTATTGCAGTGCTGGGACTGAGTATTTGCCTTTAAGGCAGAGCACGGCAACTGTACTGAGATAAGTGGTAATGGCCGTCTTTTGAGCCGATGGTTGGGCTGAAAATCGCCGCTTAGAGACCATGGGGCAGCTGCTGAAAATAGCTTTTCAATAAAAGCTGCGGCAGTGCATTGCATGGCTCAAGGGCAGCAGTATCAGAAGGTGCTTTTCGGGTGAAGATGGCCTTTGACCCGGAGGGCTCTTGTGGTGGGCAAGCAGTATTCATTGCACTAATGTGCCAGTGTGAAGTGTGGCTGACTATGCCAGTGTGGAGTGTGGCTGACTATGCCAGTGTGGAGTGTGGCTGACTATGCCAGTGTGGAGTGTGGCTGACTATGCCGCTGCTTTGCTGTGCTGATGTGGGGTTTAGTGAAGCTGAGCTGTTACCCTACTGTGCCAATGTGGGGTGTTACTAAGCTTTGCAATTGCACTTCTGTGCCAGTATGGGGTGAGGCTGAGATGTCTATTGCCCTACAGTACCTGTGTGTGGTGTGGCGGACCTGTGCAGTTGCACTACCTGTGTGTGGTATGGTGGACCTGTGCAGTTGCACTACCTTGCCTGTGTGGGGTGTGAGTTACTATGCCGCTGCTTTGCTGTGCGGATGTGGGGAATGACTGAATTGTTGCAGCGCCCAGCTTGCTGATGATCTTATGGCTCCGGGCATGGCCACATGGTCTTTGCTGTGGTGGTGTGGTCATCTGGGGCATTATGGCCCGAGATTAGGGCTGTAAATGTCTTAATACGTGACACCGGTGGCAAAATTGGCTCAATCCCCCTTTTTTAGTACTAGTTGCTGCAAAAGTGCTGTAAGCTGTATACATATTGCAGCAAATTGTCAGTAATTTGCCCTGCAATAATGAAAATGGCAGTGCAGGAATACCTGTTTAATCAACTTTGCAGCCACAACAAAGGTTTGCATTAATCTGGAGAGACACAGTATGCCAGAGTCTATTACCGACATAGCCAGAGCCCTGAAAGTAGCTCCATCAACTGTCTCCCGTGCCTTATCGGCTCCGGAAAAGGTCTCACCTAAAACAAGACAGAAGATTCTGGAGTACACAAGGAAAGTTGGCTATCACCCTAATATCTCAGCCCGCAATCTGCGCAAGCAGCAGTCCCGCACCATTGGTATTGTGGTCAATGATCTGTGCGACATTCTCATTGCACAGGCAGCCAATATCATGCAGGACACAGCCTACAAGCGTGGCTACTTTCCGGTACTGCTCTCCACAGATGAAAGCCCGGTCAAGGAGCGTGAGTCTTTTGAACGTCTGCTTGTGCTCAATGCCTGTGGTGTAGTCATTATTCCTTCATCGGCTACAGCCTCACTGCTGCCTGCCATCAACAATATCCCTGTAGTAGAGCTCGACCGCAGTACCTCTACCAACATCAATGATGAGTTCCGCATGGATGATACTGCCGCTATGCAGATGGCCACCAGTTACCTGCGTGACCAGGGCTGTCGTCATCTTGCCGTAGTATTTGGCAATATCGACCGTATCTCCTCATTTAAATCACGTCATCTGGCCCTGACCCAGTGTGCCTATGATGATATTGAGTACAGCTCCTTTTTCATCAAGGACGTCAATGCCGACGGCCTTATCAATGATGCCCGCCGTCTGACCAGCAGCCTTATTAACACCTGCACTGGAGTCATAAGATCAAAAGACAGCAGCTCAGCTGCCCAGAGCAATGGCAAAGGCACTTCAGCCTCAGCCTCAGCATCTGCCGATGCTGCTGCCCCGGCAGCAGGTGGCCGCAAAGGCTCAGGCAAGTCACGCAAATCAAAAACAACTGCCTCTCTTGCCGATGACTGCAGCGATATCCTGCTGCCAACCAGTGCCACTCCGGAAAGCTGCCGTGCCAGCCAGCCAATAGACGGATTTATTGCAGCCAACCACTCCATTGCTGCCGGTATACTGCAGGCCTGCTATGACCAGGGCATTGAAATCAATAAGGATCTTCGTATCTTTACCTTTGATAACCCGGCATGGCTGAGCATCCTGCCATATCAGGTAGCCAGCATTACCCATCCTCTGGTCAAGGCAGCCGAGCTGGCTATTAACCGCCTTATTGACCGTGTAGAGGGCAAATACACCGAAACAGCCGAAGCCCGCCTCCTGCGTCCTGCCCTCAACGCTACCAACCGCTAAAACCGCAGGCCAGCATGCCAGCAGCCACAGCAACCACAGTTCAAAACAGCAAAAATCACCAGTAATCTCAAGCCCTCGTATCTGCATCAGATACGAGGGCTTGCTGCTTCATGTGGCAGAGAGTTCAAACACATCCCTGCTGCCAAGGCAGCACCTGTCCGGCCTAATTCTTAGTGACAACTGCAATGTTGCCCGCAATGCAGCCTGCCTGATAAGTCCCTCCAAAGTCCCCACATTCATACAGCCAGCCACAGCAATAAGTCCCTTCCATGATTCATATTATTCTTCAGGACCAACCGTTTACTGGATGAAGTATGAGAAGTGTCTCTGGAGAAAGACGCAATACGGCTGAGAACAAGTGGAAAATTCATAACACTTTGTAAAGTATTTTCAAACCAGTAAATCTGTACAGACACGTTAGTGAATTTGTGATTTGCCGCTTTACTGTTTTGCAGGTTAAGCAAGAAGGCCTAAATGGCAGTCAGGTGAGGGTGAATGGTGCGGCTTAGGACATGGGCTTTTCTGCCACGGGCAGATGGAAACAGGCCTCTTATGAGGAATACGTTAATCCCACGGCCCTAAACGACAAAGATTTCCGCCTATGCTTATGAGCCCGGATAAGGCTGAGAAAGGGGCTTTTCAGGTGGCTTTGGGCAGGACTAAGGGCACGATATGATGTCGATACAGGCAGTTGCTCATTTGGCTGCCATTACAACATCTGGTTAGCAGCAATTAGACAGGGCACTTGAGAGTTTGTACTGTTGAGCTGGATGTGGGGAGTGGCTTTTGATTATTAATAAAACTTTTAGAAAGTATCTTTTGGCTGGATTTTCAGGTGCTTTTCAGCATAAGATTCCAGGCTTCAGGTTCAACAGTACAGCACGGCATTAAAGCTGACAGGCAACTGACTAAGGGCAAATTAATTTACCATGCTGCCGTGCATAAGTGCATAGACACCGGGTTACGGTAGTGCTCGTGTAGCCATTTAGGCTGTTGGGATGCAAGCTACCGATGTACTTCATATCAATGGGCAACGCCATAGAAGTACAGGTGCAGTAATCTGCAGATCCCCGCCAGGAGTGCATGCCATGTAAGCAGCCAGATCCTCAGGATCCATTACCCACATAGCCAATGATGCCATCTGAGCTACAGGTTCAGATTGCCATACAGAGGCTGTAAGTTGTGTGCATTAGCTGCTCAGGCTACTTCGTGTACGGATTGCTCTGCAGTGGTATGACTGGACATTGAGGGCTGGTACAGCCTGAGGCCTGGTAAGAGCATGCTGAGATGAGTGGCTGGTGAGTAATGATTGGCCTTGAACATCATGAATCAGCAGATGCCAGCAAGAAGGATCGGGACCACCTAAGTGAACGCCGTGTTGTATGCCGTGGTGACAGCTCCCAGGATTTACAATGTTTTGCAGAAAATTTCATTTCTTGCAGCAATCGTTGCATGGATGATGTTCAATTATCGCCAGATTAACTGCTCCTCCCTTGCAACAGGTACGCAGCCAATGTTCGCAATTGGGGTTGCATATTTTGCAACGAATTGCATTCCTTGCAGCAAATGTTGCATGAACCCCATTCAATAACCACCTGGTCAATGGTCACTTACCCTTATACATCCCTGCATCCAATGACTCACCCGTATGTTGCACTCTTTGCAGATAATTGCATTCATGGCAGCATCTATTGCATGGATAGGGGAAACACACGCCTTGATCCAGATCACATAAATCATGCTGACTCGGCAAAGCATAAATCAGACCTGTTAAAAATCTGTTCAAGTTTAAATGAGCTGCATTGTGCTAAAGGTTTAAGCTCATAACCCTGACACTTGGTCAAGAAATCTGATAAAGAGGCTACTGCATACAGTGG